>DATMGW010000372.1:0-3989 GCA_035555295.1 Caldimonas sp. | reverse complement strand
CGCCGCGTTCGCCGCGGCGCTGGCGGTCGGCTTCGACATGCAGACGCGACCCTGGAACGCGCTCGAGAACCATCTGCACGAGTGGCGTCACTCGAACGCTTCGCCGGAGCAGGCGAAGGCCAACGCCCGCGCCCACTACGGCCTGGGCACCGCCTTCTACCGCCTCTGGCTCGACGACCCGCTCATGATGTACACCTGCGGCTACTGGCCGGCGGGCACCGCGACGCTGGAGGAGGCGCAGCGCAACAAGATCGATCACGTCTGCCGCAAGCTCCGCCTTGCCCGGGGCGAGCGCTTCGTCGATATCGGCTGCGGCTTCGGCGGCTTCATGTTCCGGGCCCACGAGACGACCGGTGCCGTCGGCTGCGGCGTCAACACGACGACCGAGCAGGTCGAGTGGCTGCGCGGCGAGATCGAGCGGCGCGGCCTCGATGCCAGTCTGTCGGTCCGTGAAGCGGATTTTCGCGACAGCGACGGGCCCTACGACAAGGTCGTGTCGATCGGCGTGCTCGAGCACGCCGGTCGCGACCAGCTCGCCGACGTGATCAAGGCGCATGCCGACTTCCTCAAGCCCGGCGGAATCGGCATGCTCCACTTCATCGGCCACGTCGGCCGCTACGACACCGAGCTCTTCATCCGCAAGCACGTCTTCCCCGGCGGCTGGATCCCGTGCCTGGCCGAGGTCATCGTCGCGATGGAGCGCTGCGGCCTCGAGGTGCTCGACATCGAGAATTTGCGGCGCCACTACGCGCCGACGCTCGACGCGTGGGCCGAGCGCTTCGAGCGTCGCTGGAGCGAGATCCAGGCGATCGACCCGGTGCGCTTCGACGAACGCTTCCGCCGTGTCTGGCGCAGCTACCTGATCGGCTGTGCCGAGATGTTCCGCTCTCCTGCCGGCTACACGCACCTGTTCCAGATCGTCTTCAGCAAGGGCAACGTCACGGCCGGCAGCTATCCGATGGGCCGCGACCACATCTATGGGCGTTGAGGCGCTCGCTCATGCCGGCCGTTGCGCGCGCCTGCTCGCGGGGCTCGGCGAGGCGGGCGGGGGGCAGCCCTGGGGCCTGGCGAAGGCGACGTCGAACCTGTTTCGCGACCGCGCCGAAGCGACGAAGCGGCGGCTCGACCTGAGCGGCTTCGACCACGTCGGCGAGGTCAACGTCGCCGAGGGATGGGTCGACGTCGAAGGCAGCACCACTTACGAAGCGCTCGTCGACGCGACGCTGCTGCACGGCGTCATGCCCGCCGTCGTGCCGCAGCTGAAGACGATCACCGTCGGCGGCGCCGTCAGCGGCGTCGGCATCGAGGCGACGTCGTTTCGCGAAGGGCTCGTGCATCGCACGATGCTCGAGCTCGAAGTGCTGTTGCCCTCGGGTGAGATCGTCGTCTGTACGCCCGACAACGTCCATCGCGACCTGTTCCATGGCTTCGCCAATTCCTACGGCACGCTCGGCTATGCGCTTCGCTTGCGTCTGCGCACGCGCCCGGTGCGGCCCTACGTGCGCGTGCGGCACGTCCGGCACCGCGCTGCCGAGTCTTTCTTCGAGATGCTCGAGCGAAGCTGCGAAGGCGACGCCGACTTCATCGACGGGGTCGTGTTCGATTCCGACACGCTGGTACTCAACGTCGCGAGCTGCGTCGATCGCGCCCCCTGGCTCGGCGACTACGGTTTCGAGCGCATCTACTACCGCTCGCTGCTCGAGGACGAGGTCGACTACCTGACGATCAAGGACTATCTGTGGCGCTGGGACACGGACTGGTTCTGGTGCTCGCGCAATTTCGGCGCCGAGCATGCGTGGCTGCGCCGCCTGGCCGGGCGCTCGCGCCTGAACTCGCGGACCTATACGCGTCTGATGCGCTGGAACGCGCGCTGGGGCCTGACGCGACGCTGGGCACGCCTGCGTGGCCGGCATCCCGAATCGGTGATCCAGGACGTCGACATCCCGATGCCGCGGGCGAGCGAATTCCTCGACTTCCTGCATCGCGAGATCGGCATCCTGCCGATCTGGATCTGTCCGGTGCGCGAGCCTGCCGGCTCGGTCGCGCCGCTCTATCCGCTGCAGCCGGGTGGGCTCTACGTCAACTTCGGCTTCTGGGACGTGATCGAAAGTCGCGTGCCGCATGAGCCCGGGTCCTTCAATCGGCGGGTCGAGCGCGAAGCGACGCGGCTCGGCGGCCTCAAGTCGCTCTACTCCGACAGCTACTTCAGCCGCGACGAATTCGCTGCTGCCTACGGCGGGAGCGACTACGACAGCCTGAAGCGCAAGTACGATCCGCGCCAGCGTCTGCTCGGCCTGTACGAGAAATGCGTCGCCCAGCGCTGAGTGCGGGCCGGCATGGACGACGCGGCGCCCGGCCCGGAGCGCCGTGCCGGACGATCGGCGCCCTCGCCGGCGGCGCCCTCTTCAGTCGACATTCAATTCGTTGATCACCTCGCGGACGCCGGGAGACGACCAGACGACGCCCTGGACCGCGTCTCGCTCGTGCCACGAGTGAACGGTGCCGGTCAGCTTGACCGACGTGCCGTCGACCGTCACATGAACCTGCTTGGCTTCACGCAGCGACTGGCGCGCCAGCGCCTCCTCGATCTTGCGCGTCAGGTCGGCGACCTGGGGCTTGGCACGCAGCTTGATCTCGTTGCCGATGCCGACGACTCCCATCAGCGGGCGAACTGCCTTTTCGGCGGCGCGTCGCTGGAACTCCCATTCGACCTCGCCCTGCAGCGTGACCCAGCCGTGGTCGACCGTCAGGCGAATCGAATCGGCGGGGATGAGCGTGTTCCACTTCAGCGCGTGCTCACCGCCGGCCGCGATCTCCGTATCGTTTCTCTTGTGGGGAATCGCGAGGTTCACGTCGAGTTCGAGCGCGATCGCGTGGACGCCGGCGACGCGTCGCAAGGCCCGGGTCACGGCTTGCTTCTCGGCATAGGTGTCGAGGTGTCCGGTCAGGGTCACGACGCCGTCCTTCACGGCAACGCCGATGGCCGCGGACTTCACCGCGGGATCCCACGCCAGTTCGGCGACGACATCTCTCTTCAGGTCGCTGTCGGTCTTCACGATGGCTCCTTTTCGATCGGTTGGCGGGGAAGGCCCACCGTCGCTTGCGCCAGCCGGTGAGCCCGTGCTTGTCTGCTACTGGACCGTGATCGCGCGTGCTGCCGCGCCTTCGCGCTTGGGCAACGTCAGCTTGAGCACGCCGTCTTCGAGCTTGGCGACGACGGCCTTGCTGTCGATCTCGTAGGCCAGCGAAAAGCCGCGCGAGGCGCTGCCGTAGTACGTCTCCTTGACGAGCAGGCGGCCGCCGGACTTCTCTTCCTTCTCTTTGCGGACTTCGGCGCTGATCGAGACGAAGTTGCCGTCGACCGTGACGCGGATATCGTCCTTCTTGGCGCCGGGAATCTCGGCGCGGACCTGATAGTCCTTGTCGTTCTCGGTGATGTCGATTCGGATGTCTGCGGGCGTCGATTCGGAGAGCGCCAGTGGCGAGTAGAAGCGGCGGAAGAATTCGGGCACGAGGTCGTCAAAACGATCGCGGCGGGTCAGTGCGTTCATGGAGTACTCCTTTGATTCGTGAACCGCGTTGCGGGCGTCGGCCCGTCGGGTTGCACGGCACCGACGCCGTTTCAGTCTAGGAGCCTGGCCGCGCCATGCATTGAGACAGGTCAACCTGCAGCGTCATTGCCAGGCGCGCGAATCGCCGCGTCCCCTCGGCGTTGGAACCTTGACTGCGGTCAGGCGTTCGTTGGCGGACCCGCGGGACCCGCGGCTCGATCGGTCGCCTCAGCCGGGAACCCGTTGAGCTCGCTCCGCGTTGTGACGCAGATCGCGTACACGGTCTTCGATCTCGGCGAGGCCGAGGCCGGATAGATCGGTGGCCAGCGCGAGCCGCACGCGCTTGGCGACGCCTTCGCTCAGCTGCTCCTTCAACTCGCCGAGGAACGGGTTCGAGGCGAGGATCCAGAGCGTGTCGAACCCGCCCGCCGCGAGCCT
>DATMGW010000371.1:0-3221 GCA_035555295.1 Caldimonas sp. | reverse complement strand
GATCTACGACCCGAAGGCGGTCGACGAACTCGTCCTCGTCAGCCAGGCCGACGCCGAGGAAGCGACGCGGCGGCTGGCGCGCGAGGAAGGCATCTTCGCCGGCATCTCGGCTGCCGGCGCGCTATGGGTCGCCCTCCAGGTTGCCGCGAAAGTCGAGAACGCGACGATCGTCTTCGTCGTCTGCGATCGCGGTGACCGCTACCTGTCGACCGGCGTCTTTCCCGCATGAGCTTCACGACGAGCTTCTGCACGAATTGCGCGACGCGCCTCGAGCCGATCTCGCTGGCCGAAGACGGCGGAGCGAAGACGCGCCTGCGCTGCCCGGCCTGCGGCTGGACGCACTGGAACAACCCGACGCCGGTGCTTGCCGCCGTGATCGAGCTGGTCGACCGCGAAGGCCACCTCCTGCTCGCGCGCAACGCCGCCTGGAAGGGCAAGTTCTTCGGCCTCATCACCGGCTTCATGGAAGAGGGCGAGACGCCGCAGCAGGGTGTCGCGCGCGAGGTCTTCGAGGAGACTGCGTTGACGGTCGACTCGGTGTCGCTGATCGGTGCCTACGAGTTCCTTCGCATGAACCAGATCATCATCGCGTACCACGTCGCCGCGCGCGGCGAAATCGCGTTGTCGCCCGAGCTGGTCGATTACCGGACGCTGCCGCCCGAGCGCGTCAAGTGCTGGCCGGCCGGAACCGGACACGCGCTCGCCGACTGGCTGCGTTCGCGCGGATACGAGCCGCAGTGGCTGGACATCCCCGCGGGCAAGCGAGCCACGGAGACGGACACGGAATAGGAACGAGGAACGAGGAAGCCGATGGACGCCCAGAAAGAGCTCGATACGCGCGGCATGAACTGTCCGCTTCCCATCCTCAAGGCGAAGAAGGCGCTGGCCGAGATGTCGAGCGGCGACGTCCTCAAGGTCGTCGCCACCGACCCGGGCTCGGTGCGCGATTTCCAGGCCTTCGCGCGGCAGACCGGCAACGAGCTCCTCGAGCAGTCGAGCGCGAACGACGAGTACGTGCACTTCCTGCGCCGGCGCTAGCCGCGGGCGCGGCCGACGCGGCGCTGGATCGGCTTACGGGCAGGGCACGACCGCCGGGCAGACGCCGTTGAAGGTACTCGGCATCGTCTCCTTGCACGCGGCGACGCTCGTGAAGGTGTTGGTCGACAAGAAGTCCGGCTGCAGGTCGGCGCGCCAGCCGCGATCGATACCGTGGCGTGCGCTCGAGAGGATTTCGGTGTTGGTGATGAACTGCGTCTGTGGCGGTCCGAAGATGCGGATCGCCGCGTCGTTGATGACGATGCCGGGGTAGGGACACGAATTGCCGCCCGAGACCGACGCGCCCCCGGCGAACTCGACGCGCACGTTCTGCATCACGCTGCGTGGGTCGATGGTGCCGCTGAAGCCGATGCCCAGCCAGTCGCCCGCCTTCGAGGCGAGGAGGCCCCGGTCGGACGTGAACACGATCTTCTGATCTGACGCATCTCCGCCGATCGCGATCAGCGCGCCTTTCGCGGGACTGGTGCCGCTGCCGGGATCGACGTAGAACGCGCCGCCAGGCGGGAACTGGACCGTCACGCCGGGCTCGATCGTCAGCACCGCGACCTGGCCGGCGACCTGCGCGTTGATGTCCATGCGCCCGCCGTCAGGCCCGCTGCCGACGTGGTAGGGCACGCCACGGTTGTGCATCGTCTGCGCGTCGAGCACCGGCCCACCGGCGCCGGCGATGGCGATCGCGTCGTGGCCGTTGCCGGTGTACTGGCCGCTCGGGACCGAGCCGATCACCCGTGCGTAGACGTGCACCGGATAGCCCGCCGAGCCGTGCACGCGCAGGTTCTGCGACGTGGCATCGAAGCCGACCGCGCTGTTGATGTAGACGCCCTGGCTCAACGAGTTGGCGATCTCGACATCGTCGACGTGGAAGGTGCCGATCGTGCTCGGGCTTTGCATGTGCAGGGCACCGGCGAACGCCGGGTTGGTGTTGAGTGGGTCGCCGCCGCCGGTCAGCACCGCGTGGTTCAGCGACAGGTTGCCGCCGAGGTTGCGGATCGACGACCAGGCCTGGCCGGCGACCTTGGCCTCGAAAGTGACGGGTCGGCCTTGGCTGCCGTTGGCGACGAGGCTGCCTGTCGGCGTGACCGTGACTGTGCCGCCCTTGACGATGCGCACCACCGCGCACTCCTGGATCGTCACCGCTGCCGAGACATTGATGTCGAAGGGCACGATGTGCGGGCTGGCCGCTTCGGTCCAGGTTTCGGCTGCATTGATGCTGCCGTGGGTCGTGCCCGCGCCGGTCGGCGCCGTACACGGCAGGACCGATCCGACCGGGCCGCAGGTCAGGTCGAGATCGGTCACGTCGGCGTATCCGACCGTGCCGCTGACGAACGACGTTCCGGCGATCGCGCCGGGGCCGGTGAAGTAGCAGGTCTGGTTGGTCGGCTGGATGCGAACGCTGATGCTGTAGCCCGTGCCGTTGATCGCGCTGGTGTCGCTGGAAGCGAACTGGAAGCTGTTGTTGGTGATCGCCGCCGTGCCCAGCTGGACGCCGAGGTTCGGGGCGAAGTAGGTCAGGTCGAGGCCGGTGCCGGTCATGCCCGTGATCGTTCCGCCGACCGCATACGCCGGAGGGTAGGGGCAGTTGATCACGACGTCGCTGACATCGCTGCTGCCGATCGTGCCGCTGCCGTTGCTGACGGTGCAGGTCTGGTCGGGCGTCTGCGGCTGCGCCACGATGGAGACGCTGTAGGCACTGCCGACCGGCAGGGGCGTGGCGAAACTGTAGGTTCCGTCGATGAAACGGGTCAGGTCGTCGCCGCCGTTGTTCTGCAGCTTGATGCCGTGCGCCGAGTGCTGCCTGAGCCCCGTGATCGTCAGCGACACGGTGTGCGTGCCGCAGATCACGTTGACGCCGTTGACGTCGGCGCTGCCGACCGTGCCGCTGCCGTTGACCACGACGCAGGTCTGCGCAGGATCCATCCTCCTCGGGAACGACCCGTCAGTGAGGAGGTTGTAGAGCGCCTGCCGTTACGAGGGCGTTAGTGGGTGGGGCCGAGGACGGCCGTGCGAGCACCGCCACCCGTCCGGCGGCACCTACAGGCCTCAGAGCGCGAGCGAACGCAGGTAGCTGCGAAAGTCGGCGCCGAGCTCGGCGCTGGCGAGCGCGAGCTCGACGTTGGCCTGCAGGAAGCCTTCCTTGCTGCCGCAGTCGTGGCGCCTGCCTTCGT
>DATMGW010000370.1:0-3996 GCA_035555295.1 Caldimonas sp. | reverse complement strand
TGCTTCGCGAATCGACGTAGATCGACGACGCCGTGGCCGCTGCCGCGCCGCCCGGCGCGCCCGGGCTCGTCGGGCTGTCGGTGAGGCGCTGGACCAGCGGCGCGATGTCGGAGGCGACCGCATAGCGCAGGGGGATGACCTCGACGTCGCCGCTCGACGGCACGTCCATCGCCGCGATGATCTTGCCGATGCGCTGCAGGTTGTCGGCGTAGTCGGTGATGACGAGCGTGTTGTTGCCGGGGTTGGCATTGATCGTGTTGTTCGGCGTGATGAGCGGGCGCAGCACCGGCACGAGGTTGTTCGCGTTCTCGTGGCTGAGGCGAAAGATCTGCGTGATCACCTGGTCGCCGCGGCGCGAGACCCCGTCGATCGAGACCGTCCCCGCCTGCAGCTTGGCGTCGGCCTCGGGAACGACCTTGAAGAGCCCGCCGACTTCGACGACCGTGAAGCCGAGGCCGCGCAACGCTGCGAGGAAATTGAGATACGCCTCGTTCGGCGTCAGCGGCTCTTCGCTGTAGAGCGTCATCGTGCCCTTGACGCGCGGATCGACGATGAACTGCTGGCGCAGGATCGCCGCCATCGCCCGCGTCACGCCTTCGATGTCGGCGTTGACGAAATTGAGCGTCACCGCCTCGCCGCGAAAGCGCGCCGCGGGCTGGGCCCGGGCCAGAGGCGGCGGTGCGGCGATCAGGAGCGCCATCGCCAGCGCGACGGCTCTCGATGCGGCTCGCGCACGCGCGGCGCGGGTTGAAGTCATGGTCATCCGATCGAAATGATCGACCGTGCGCCGTCGCGCCGACCGATGATGTTGAGCAGGTTCGAGAGCGCCGCCTCGTCGGCAGCTGCGGATCGCGCCTCGCCGCGGAACTTCACGCCGCCGGGACCCCAGGTGCCGCTGCCGCTGAGCTGCAGCGCTCCCTCCTGCGTCGAAAGCGTCAACAGGGTTGCGCCGTTTGCCCCCGATCCGCCGGTCACGGTCACGTGATAGCTCCCCAGCGTCTCGAGCGTGGTCAGACGCGACGACACGCCTTCGAGTTCCACGTCGACGCGGCCTTCCAGGCGCCAGCGGCCTTCGACCTGTTCGATCGTCACCCCGGGAGACGCGAGGCGGACGTTGCCGCCGAGCTGCATGGTGTTCCACGGCGTGCCCAGGCCGCCGAGCCAGGCGCTCGGCCACGTACCGACCGCGCCGACGGGCGGAAGCAGGGTCGCCTTGATGCGGCCCAGGCCCGGCCGGATCTCGATCCTCATGTCGGTGGCGATGCAACAGGGCTGGCGAACCGTCAGCAAGGCGCCGTAAAGGCGCGGCGCGAGCGTCCACCCGAGACGCCCGGGCAAGGTGCTCGCGTCGCGGCTGTCGGCGCCGCCGGCGAGGACCGGGACCGCGCTGCCCGACCAGATCGTGCCTTGTGCATCGGCGAGGATGAGGCGCTGGTTGCTCGCCGACGCCACCGCCTGCGCCAACCAGGCGGCCGGCGCGAAAAGAACGAGGGCAACGACGACGCCGACGATCGCGCCGGCGACCGCCCAGCGGACCGCCGCGCCGCGTTCGCCGTCCCACGCCTGCTCGGCGAGCGTCGATTCGCTCCAGCCGCTGCCGGCCAGCGTCGGGCTCCAGAGCTGGCGATTGCGCTTGCGCCGGATCATGTCGCGCTTCCCACGCTGACGATGATCGAGCCGTTGTAGCCGGCAGCTGCCTTGACCAGCTGGGCTTCGAGCGGGCGGGCGCGTGCCGCGCTGCGCGCTTCGCCGAGCCAGCCGCGCAGCGCATCGGCCGCAACGCCGCTGAAAGTGAGCGTCGCCCGCTCGCCCTGGACGACGAGCTTGGCCTTGTCGCCCAGCCGCGCCGTCGCCGCGCGCAAGGCCGTCGCCGCCTGCTCGGCCGGGACCGGCGACGCCGCGCGCAACGTCTGCATCTCGGCCGCGGCCATCTGCATCTGCTGCATCTGCTGATCGAGCTTGTCGATGTCGATAGGCGCCTGACGCAGCGTGCGCAGCGCCGGCTGGATCAGCACGAGCCAGCCGAGCAGCGCCACGACGGCGACGAGCATGACGACGACGAACTGCTTTTCGCGCGGCGTGCGCGCCTGCCAGAAGCGGCCGGCCTGATCGCGCGCGTCGTTGAGCGCGGGCGGCAAGGTCGTGGCGGCGGCGCTGCTCATCGAATCGGATTCACGCAGCGCTCGGCGTGCGGGCCCGCGTCACGACGAGGCGGCCTTCGCTGGCGTCGACCTGCAATCCGGCCGGCCGGAGCGCGGCGCGGAACTGTGCAATCTGTGCGTCGCTCCAGCCGCTCGCGGCGAGCGTGAGCTTGCCGGGCTCGAAGCGCAGGTTCTCGACCGGTGGGCGCTCGCGGGGCCACGCTGCTGCCGCCGCCTTCAGCATGGGCTCGAGGTCACCGTCGCCGGGCTTGCCGGCCAGGGTGCGCAGCGCCTGGGTCTCGCGCAGCATCACGGCGCCGGCATCGCGCTGCAGATCGGCGTCGCTGACGCGCGGATAGGTCGCCTTGACGAGTGCCTGGATCGCGTTTCGCCGCGCCTCGACGACGCCCTGCTGGTGCCAGGCCCACAGGTTGAGGCCTGCGATCTGCACGGCGGCAAGAAGGGCGACGCCGATGCGCACCGGCCGCCACGCCGGGCTCATCGCCTGGCGCAGCCAGTCGCCCAGGGCGCGCGCGCCGCGGGTTCGCCGCGCGAGGTCGAACTGGCGCAGGTTCCAGAGGCTGCGTCCGGCCTGGAGCAGGCGCTGCTCCGCGGGCATGACCGTGACCGGCGCGCCGAGCCAGCGCTCGGCAGCGACGGCCGCCATCGGTGCTGCCGTCCAGCGCGTCGCTGGCGGAGCCGGGGCCGGAACGACGGCGCGCGCCAGGCCGCCTTCCAGGCGCAGGGTTGCCACGCCTTCGGCGTGCGCCCAGGTCAGCAGCACGCCGCCGGGCGAGCCGGCTTCGCCCGCCTGGGGCAGATGGAAATGGCCGATCGGCGGGTCGTCGGGCCAGGCGATCGGGACGACCCGGTCGACGAATACGCCGCTGCGCTCCAGGACTTCCAACTCTTCCTTCAGCCAGGCGCGGTCGACTGCGGCGATCCACGTCGGCTGGCCGGCAACGGCGAGGGGGGCGACGGCGAGGTGGACGGAATCGGCCTCCTCGAGCAAGGCTTCCTCGAGCACCCCGACGAGAGCGGCGCGCAGGCGCGAGGCAGGCGCCTTGGGCAGGGTGATGCGGTGCCAGCCGACATCGTTCTCGCCGACGACGGCAATGACTTGCGAGCGGCGCGGCAGCAGCGCCGCGGCGGCCTCTCCCTGGGCTTCGTAGGCGATGCCGTCGGCGCTCGTGACGTAGGCGTATTCACGGCGTCGCGCTGGCCCGGGCGCAGGCTCGCCGGGCGCGCGCGCGCGCAGGCGCCGGTGCTCAGGGAGCTGGATCACGAGGGTCGACATGGGCGAGCGCCAAAGGCTACCCGCATTTTAGGCAGCCGCAAAACGAAAACCTTCGCAATCAAGGACTTACATCCGTGTCTTGTAGCGTCTTCGCAGAATTGCTCCTCACTTTTGCGCGCCCTCTCAGGAGGTCGACGAGTCCCGGCTCGAGACGCGCTCGCGCTGCAGGACGACGACGTCGAGGCCGCGCCGCTGCACCAGCGATCGCTGCTCGAGGACGACATCGCCGAGACGCAGCCGGCCGCGGACCTCGAAGTAGTTCGAGCCGACGGCAACGCGATCGAAGCTCGACGCCGGCAGCGAAGGAGCGAGGGCTTGCAGATCGGCGGCCGACTTGATCGGCACGCGCTGACGCGACTGGACGATTCGCTCGGCCGTCGCCAGATCGAGCCCGGGCACCGCGGCGACGAGGACTTCGCGCGCCGCGGTGTTGACGTTGACGAAGGTCTTTTCCGGCAGTACGACGACGTAGGGCTCGAGCGCGCGCAAGGCCTCGGGGGCGATGCCGAGCCAGGCCAGTTGCGCCACCGAGCGCGGCATCAGGGGCGGGTTCGCCGG
>DATMGW010000369.1:0-2743 GCA_035555295.1 Caldimonas sp. | reverse complement strand
GCCGCCGCCGCGCACGCCGAAGTCATCGTCCTGCCGACAGTAGAGATCATCGGCCGGCGTCAGCGCTGAACCGCAACCCCCGCGGCGCGGACACGCGCGCCGCGGGTTTCCGGGCCGCACGGGTTCGCCCGCGCGGCCCGTTTCGTTTGCGCGCGGCAAAGCGTGCGCTTTTCACGGCAGCGCCGGCGCGACACCGCAATAGCGGCACGGAGCGTGCCGCGGACCGATCCGCCGCAGCCCGCGCGCCGCCGCCGGCGCGCGATTTCCGACGAAGGCGCTCAAGGAATCGGCTGCAGTACCGAAATGACTCAGGTTCGGTGCGCCCGTGGGGGGACACCGCATGCGACGCTGCCCGCCACCCCTTCATGCACCCACTGGATAGCCAACGGCTGCTGCCCTGCCTCGCCGGTTTCCTGATCAGCGTGGCGCTGCTCTGGCTCGGCGCCGAGGTCTTTGCAGCGGCACGATCGCGCGGGCAGCGCATCGGCCGCATGCTCAAGACATCGGCGATCGTTCTCGGCGGCTGCGGCCTCTGGTGGCCGGGACATTTCCTCGAGCCGAGCGACGCCGCGGGCGGCGCCCTCGCCGGCGTCCCGCTCGTCGCCGGCTTGCTCGCGCTGGCGCTCTCCGCCTTCGCCGGCGCAACGGCCGTCGCCGCGACGCGCAAGACCTTGCCGGCTTTCGCCGGCCTCTCGCTGCTGACACTGATCCTCGCCTACGCGCACACCGTGTTCGCCACCCCGGGCCTCTTTCGCGCCGCCGGGGGCGCGGGAAACTGGGGTCCGGGGCTCGCCGTGCTGCTGCTGGCGACGGCCCTGGTTGTGATCGCCCTCGAGTTCAAGCCGAGCAAGAAGGTGCATACCGCGCGCGTCATGGGCGCCGCCCTCGGCGCAGCGCTGCTCACCCTGGCCGCGGCGACTCCGAGCGATCCGGCCACCGCGTTTCCGCCGGCATGGACCGAGGCGCTGCTCCTCGGCGCGCTCGTCACGATGGGCGCGGTGCTGCTGCAGACGCTCGGACAGCCGCAGGCCCGCGACCAGGAGCCGACGCGGCGCGCCGCGAGCGCCGCGCCGCCCACGGTCGACAGCCTGACGCAACTGCCGACGCGCGTCTACTTCGAGGACCGCCTCGCGGCCGCCGCGACCAAGGCCGACGCCAACGCCAGCCGGCTCGCCCTGCTCTTCATCGACCTCGACGGATTCAAGCCCGTCAACGACACCTACGGCCACTCGATCGGCGACCTGGTGCTCGAGCAGGTCGGGCAGCGGCTGAAGGCGATGTCGCGCGGCAAGGACGTCGTCGCCCGCGTCGGCGGCGACGAGTTCCTGCTCCTGCTCACGAATGTCCAGACGACCGAATCGGTCGCGCAGGTCGCGACCCGGCTGATCCAGGGCCTGTCGCATCCGTACGCCGTCGAGGGCCGCGAGGTGATGATCTCGTGCTCGGTCGGCATCTCGATGTACCCCGACGGGTGCAGCCACGCCAAGCTGATCGCCCGTGCAGACGCGGCGATGTACGCCAGCAAGCGCGCCGGCGGATCGAACCACTGCTTCTATTCGACGGCGATGGACGCCGACGCCGAAGCGCAGTTCACCCTGCTGCGCGACCTGCGCAAGGCCGTCGCGGCGAAGGAGTTCGAGCTCTTCTACCAGCCGAAGATCGATTCGAAGAGCGGCAAGGTCACCGCGGTGGAGGCCCTGCTGCGCTGGAAGCATCCGACGCGCGGCGTGCTCCTGCCGAGCACCTTCATCCCGATCGCCGAGCGCTTCGGCCTGATCGGCCAGATCGGCAACTGGGTGATCGAGGACGCGTGCCGACAGAGCCGGCAGTGGCGCGACAAAGGCCTGCGCATGCGCGTCGCGATCAACCTGTCGGCGCACCAGATGCGCCAGGACGACATCGTCGAACGCATCACCGGAGCTCTCGAGACCTACAAGATCCACCCGTCGCTGCTGACCTGCGAGATCACGGAATCGGCGGCGATGGAAGACACGAAGACGACGCAGGCGACCTTTCGCCGCCTCGGCGAGCTCGGCACGCACCTGTCGATCGACGACTTCGGCACCGGCTACTCGAGCCTCAGCTATCTGCGCAAGCTCCCCGCCGAAGAGCTGAAGATCGACCGCAGCTTCATCATGGACCTCGAGCACAGCGCCGACGCGCGCGCCGTCGTCGACGCCGTCATCAAGCTGGCCCACGCCCTCGGCCTGAAAGTCGTCGCCGAGGGCGTCGAGAACCAGCGCCAGCAGCAGGTCCTCGTGCAGATGCAATGCGACGAGCTGCAGGGCTTTCTCTTCGCCAAGCCGATGTCGGGCCGCGCCCTGCTCCTCTGGGCGATCAACGACCGCACGGAGTCGGCCGTCTTCAAGCCGTCGCTGTTCGACGAAACACGGCAGTCGGAGCGCGCCTGAGGCCTTGCCGGGCAGCGAGCGGCGCGCGGTTTGTCGCCGTTGCCGGCGCTTCATCGCG
This sequence comes from Caldimonas sp., assembly GCA_035555295.1. Taxonomy (GTDB): domain Bacteria; phylum Pseudomonadota; class Gammaproteobacteria; order Burkholderiales; family Burkholderiaceae_C; genus Schlegelella_A. Next base: position 274 of record DATMGW010000369.1, on the reverse strand, counting down.
AGCAATCCCCGCTTCGTCGCAAGGCGCTGGGAAGCCTCACGCCGGCTGACTACATTGCCCTCAGCGTATCGAACGGTGCGCGATTCAAACGGAGCGGATCATGTCCGACCACAACCTTATCGCCGTCCTCACCTTCAGCCTTCTGGCCGCTGGCACGGCCGCGATCGGCTCGGAGATGTTCAACACCCGCCACGCCGATGCCGCGCCGACGCAGGTCGTGACGCTGCCGACAGTGACGATCACGAAGCAGCGCGCCGCGACGACCCGGCTCGCC
>DATMGW010000368.1:0-6963 GCA_035555295.1 Caldimonas sp. | reverse complement strand
AGGCGATGCGCCACGCCTACGTCGACCGCAACAGCTACCTGGGTGATCCCGACTTCGTGAAGAACCCGCTCGACCGTCTCCTCGACAAGGCGTACGCAGCGAAGATCCGCGCCGCCATCGACCCGGCGCACGCAGCAGTCTCGCAGAACCTGAAGCCTGGCGTTGCGCCGCACGAGGGCAGCAATACGACGCACTACTCGATCGTCGACGGCCTTGGCAACGCGGTATCGGTGACGTATTCGCTCAACGATTGGTTCGGCGCCGACGTGACGGCGGCGAGTACCGGCGTGCTTTTGAACGACACGATGGACGACTTCACCGTCAAGCTCGGCGTGCCGAACATCTACGGCCTGGTGCAGGGCGAAGCCAACGCGATCGCGCCCCGGAAGACGCCGCTTTCGTCGATGAGCCCGACGATCGTCACGAGGGACGGCAAGCCGGTCATGGTCGTCGGCACGCCCGGAGGCAGCCGCATCATCACCGCCGTGCTGCTCACGATCGTCAACGTCATCGACTACGGAATGAACGTCCAGGAAGCCGTCGACGCGCCGCGCTTTCACCAGCAGTGGTTGCCCAACGCCACGAACGTCGAAGCCTTCGCACTGAGCCCCGACACGAGGAAGATCCTCGAAGGCATGGGCCACGTCTTCGGCGGCGCCCAGCCGGCCAATCACCTGGCTGCCATCCTCGTCGGCACGCCGACGCTGGGTGGCAAGCCGGCCGGCAAGAACCGTTACTTCGGCGCCAACGATCCGCGTCGCAACACGGGGCTGGCGCTCGGCTATTGAGGCGGCGTCGAGGCGGGACGGTGAACCCGCGCGTCGCGCCTTAGCCGGCGCGGATCTCGGAGATGAAGGCGGTCCCGCTTTCGGGCAGCCAGATCTCGCCCGGGCGGCCGAGGATCTGGCGAACGCCGGCGGCTTCGCGCGGGAAGCCGAAGCGCTCGAACTTCTCGGTCGTCGGATCGAAGCGGGACACGGCGTTGCCGCCGAAGTCGACGCGGCGGTCGCCGTCATGCCGCAGACGGGACCTTCAGCTCGCTCACGGCGCCAGCCTCGCCTGCAAGAACACCAGCAGCGACATCGGGTGGCTTCCGTAGGCCGGATCGAGGGCGGACGGACCGCGCAGCGCTCCGACCACGCCGCCCAGCCCCCAGCGGACCGGCCCGCTCGCGACGAAGTCGTAGAGGTAGCCGAGCGAGAACTTGCGCACCCGGAACGCAACGCTCTGCCGCGGATCGCCGGGAGGAAACAGCTCGTCCTTGTCGACCTGCTCGAAACGGCCGAAGACCGAGTGCCTGTCGGCGACGACGAGCGTCGATTCGACGAGCACGGCGGGTGAGAGCTCGCGGCCGGCGGGCCCGCGCCTGTCGTTGCGCGATGCGGCCAGCGTCGTCGCCCACACGTTGCCGGCAAGTCGCGTCAGGACGCTTGCCGAAGCCGTCAGGCGCCGCATGTTGCTCTCGGGCTCGAGCGCCTCGGGGCTCCTCAGGTAGGCGTAGCTCGCCTGCGTCGACCACTGCGCCGTCGGGTTCCAGCTGAGCCGTGCCGACCACGAGTCGAAGCGTCGCGTCTCGATGTTCCAGCGCCGCTCGTCGGGCTCGCGGCCGTTGAAGCGCGAGCCTTCGAGCTTCCACGCGCCCTGGCTCGCGCCCGCGGTCACGACGCCGAAGCTGACGTGCGTCGAGTCGAACCAGTGGTGCGTGATCGGCGCCTCCGGGTTGCGCATTCCCGAATAGCGATGCATGAAGGTCGGCGGGCCGAGGGCAGGCTCGCCGGGCAGGCCGGCGTAGACGAAGGCGGAGCCGTCGGCGCCGAGGGGCACGCTGTAGCTCGTCGAGAGCTCCATGAAGGCGTCGTGCGGATGCTGTCGGTCGATCAGCGGCGTCTTGCCGTCGGCGCTCTCGCCGGTCTGAAAGAGCAGCGGATAGCCGCTCTTGCCCATCAGCGGGTCGAGCGAGACCATGCCGCGCAAGCCCACGGTGCCCGGGCCCAGGGGTCGAACCGCCAGCGCCATCAACATGCTCTCGCTGAACGTCTTGCCGGCGCCGCGCGGCCCGGTCTGCCGGTCGGCGACGACGTTGGCGTAACCGTGCAGCATCAGCGACCCGTTGTCGCCCATGGTGTGCAGCATCTCCATCGGCGTCGCCTCGGGCTGCCAGCTCGTTCCCGAGCTTTCGCGCGACATCGGGTACGAACCGAACTGGCCGCGCATCCCGGGAATGGCCGCGGCGCGGTCCGGCGCCATGGCCCTGCCGTCATGGTCGGGCATGTCCATCGCGGCGCCCTCGTGGTGATGAGGCGGCGGCGCCTCGGCCGCCACCTGCGCGGCCGCTCCGCAAGAGGCGAAGGGGAGGAGCGCCAGCGCGAGCTGCAGGGCGGCAAGGCGCAAGGGGGCCGTCCGCACTCAGCCGTTCAACGCCTTCATCAGGGTCGACGATAGCGCGAATGGCAGAAGCGATCGGCGCCTCAAGGAGTCGATGTCCGGACTTGCCGCTCCGGGACAATGGCCGTGCGCGGCCAACCATGACGATCAAGACCTTCTTTCCCCGGCAGGTGGTCGAATCGACCGGCAACCGCTGGGACTGGGCGCTGCTGCCGCTGGTCCTGGCCATGCTGTTCGGCCTGGCCTTTGCCGGGTCGCAGATGACGCGGCCCTACGCGGTCGGACAGGTGCTGCCGCTGACGCTCGATCCGTGGATGCTGCCGTACTACCTGTCGCGAACGACGCTGCGCATGTTCATCGCGCTCGGCGCCTCGATCGTCTTCAGTTGCGTCTTCGCCGTCATCGCCGCCAACTATCGCGCCGCCGAGCGCGTCCTCGTGCCGCTCCTCGACATCCTGCAATCGATTCCCATCCTCGGCTTCCTGTCGATCACCGTGACCGGGTTCATCGCCCTGTTTCCGGGCAATCTGCTCGGCGTCGAATGCGCGGCGATCTTCGCCATCTTCACGTCGCAGGCGTGGAACATGGCTTTCAGCCTCTATCAATCGATCCGCACGGTGCCGGCCGAGCTGCGCGAGGCGGCGCGCGTCTTCCAGCTGTCGGCGTGGCAGAGGTTCTGGCGGCTCGAGCTTCCCTTCGCGATGCCCGGCCTGCTCTGGAACATGATGATGTCGATGTCGGGCGGCTGGTTCTTCGTCGTCGCGGCGGAAGCGATCTCCGTGTCGAACCAGAACATCAGGCTGCCGGGGATCGGCTCGTACATCGCCCTGGCGATCGAGGCGCGCGACCTCGGCGCCATCGGCTGGGCGATCGGTGCCATGCTGATCGGCATCCTTCTCTACGACCAGCTGTTCTTCCGCCCCCTGATCGCCTGGGCCGACCGCTTCCGCTTCGAAGAGGGCAGCGGCGAGAGCGCGCCCGGCTCCTGGCTGCTGACGTGGCTGCGCCGGACCGATCGCGTGCAGAAGATGGGCCAGGCGCTGGTCCGACCCTTCGGCCGATCGATGGCGTTCTTCAAGCGCAACCACGACGGCACGTCGATCCGCGCCCGGACGCTGCCGGCCAACCCGGCGGTCGCGCGGATCGGCGACGCTGTCCTTGCGGGAGCCGTCATCTTCGCGTTGTGGTGGCTGTTCGGTTTCATCCACGGCGAAGTCGGATGGGGCGAGGTCGCCCATGTCTTCCTGCTCGGCCTCTATACGCTGGTGCGCGTCCTCGTCCTGATCGGGCTCGCCGCGCTGGTCTGGGTGCCGATCGGCGTGTGGATCGGCATGAGCCCGGCGTGGGCCGGGCGCTTGCAGGCAGTGGCGCAGTTCCTCGCCGCCTTCCCGGCCAACCTGATGTTTCCGGTGGCGGTGCTCCTGATCGTTCGCTGGCAGCTCAACCCGAACATCTGGCTCTCGCCGCTGATGGTGCTGGGCACCCAGTGGTACCTCCTGTTCAACGTCATCGCGGGAGCGTCGAGCGTGCCCACCGAGCTGCGCTATGCGGCGCGCAACCTCGACCTCAGCGGCTGGCTGAAGTGGCGGCGCTATCTGTTGCCGGCGGTCTTCCCGAGCTTCGTGACGGGCGCGATCACGGCGAGCGGCGGCTCGTGGAACGCTAGCATCGTCGCCGAATACGTCACCTGGGGCGACACGACCTTGCAGGCACAGGGCCTCGGCAGCTACATCGCGCACATGACGGCGATCGGCGACTTCCCGCGCATCGCGCTCGGCATCGGCGTGATGTGCATCTACGTCATGGCGATGAACCACTTCGTGTGGCGGCGCCTGTACCGTCTGGCCGAAGAGCGGATGCACTTCTGACAGCCGAAAGAACGAATCCATGTCGCAAGCCATCATCGAGCTCAAGGGCGTCGGCAAATCGTTCCGCTCGGCCGACGGAACGGCGCGCTCGGTTCTCGAGGGCGTCGACCTGCGCCTGGTCGAGGGCGAGATCGTCGCCCTGCTCGGTCAGTCGGGTTCGGGCAAGTCGACGCTGCTTCGCATCATGGCCGGCCTGGTCGGCGTCGACGCCGGCGAGGTGAGCTATCGGCGCCAGCCGCTGTACGGGCCGGCGCGCGGCGTCAGCATGGTGTTCCAGTCGTTCGCCCTGTTCCCGTGGCTCACGGTCCAGCAGAACGTCGAGCTGGGCCTGGAGGCGCGCGGCATGGCGCCGGCGGAGCGGGCGCGGCGCGCCGAGGAGGCGATCGGCATGATCGGCCTGGCCGGCTTCGAGGGGGCGCTGCCGCGCGAGCTGTCCGGTGGCATGCGGCAACGCGTCGGCATCGCCCGGGCCCTCGTCGTCGAGCCCGAGGTGCTGCTCATGGACGAGGCGTTCTCGTCCCTCGATGTTCTGACCGGCGAGCGCCTGCGCGAGGACATTCTCGATCTCTGGCGCGGCGGCGCGATGCCGACCAAGGCCATCCTCGTCGTCTCGCACAACATCGAGGAGGCCGTGCTGATGGCCGACCGCGTGCTCCTCTTCGCCAGCGATCCGGGGCGGGTGCGCTTCCAGCTTGCCGTGCAACTGCCGCGGCCGCGCGATCCGGAGAGCGCCGCCGTTCGCATGCTCGTCGACGAGGTCTATGCGCTGATGACAGCCGGCGCCGGGCGCGCCGGCCGACCCTCCGCGGAGCCGGTGCGACGGTCCCTCGCCGAACGCCTGCCCGAGGCGGACATCGTCCGCATGGAGGGTCTGCTCGAAATGCTCGTCGACGACACGTTCGGCGGCCGCGCCGACCTTCCCAGGCTCGCCGAAGTCACGGAGCTGACCGACGACGAGCTGCTGCCGCTGGTGCAGGCCATGTCGCTTCTGGAGCTGACGAGCGTGGCCGATGCCGACCTGCACATCACGCGGATCGGGCGCGAGTACGTCGCCGGCTCGCACGTGGAGCGACAGCGGATCTTCGGGCGCCAGCTGCTCGCCCACGTCCCGCTGGTGGCGCACATCCGGCACAGCCTCGATCAGGAACCGACCGGCGAGCTTCCCGAGGAGCCGTTCCTGCGCCTGCTCAGCGAGAGCCTGGACGCGGCCGAGGCCGAGCGCGTGATGCGCACGGCCATCGAGTGGGGCCGGCACGGCGAAGTCTTCGAGTACGACTATCGCACCGGCCTGATCCATCTGCGCCGCGACGACGACGCACCTGCGGAGCGGGCGTCCGAGGAATAGGCGCCGCAGCGATCGTGGCCGAGGCCGCTAGCTAGGTCGTCGATCGTTTCTTCGCCGGCACCTTGGCGCCGGCCTTCCTCGCTTCCGACAGGCCGATCGCGATCGCCTGCTTGCGGCTCGTCACCTTCTTGCCCGAGCCGCCGCTCTTGAGCGTGCCGTGCTTGTACTCATCCATGGTCTTCTCGACCTTCTCCGACGCCTTCTTTCCGTAGCTTGCCATGAGGTTCCTCGTGGGACGGGTTGACCGGGATTTGCGTCAACCGATTGGCAGGAGCCGTGCCCACGGACCGTCTTGATGCTTTCTTGACGCGGGTCAATCGCCTCTGTATGCGGCGTTGACGCCGGCGCGCCTAATCTTCGCCATCTCGTTCTCGCAAGCGGAATCGATCATGGCCGACCTCCTCTACCTCCTGCTCGTCGCGGTCTTCGCGGCCGCGATCTTCGGCCTCGTCGCCGGCTGCGCGGTGCTGGGAGAGCGCTCATGAGCGGCCTCTACCTGATCTGCGGCATCGTCGCCGTGGCGCTCTTCGTCTACCTCGTCGTCGCCCTGTTCAACGCGGAGAAGCTGTGATGCCGACGCTGCAATCCTGGATCCAGCTCGCCGTCTACCTGGTCGTCCTGCTGCTGCTCGCCTGGCCGCTGGGCAAATGGATCGCCGCGGTCGCCGACGGTCGCCTGCCGAAGTGGCTGGCGCCGGTCGTTCGCCTGGAAAACGCGATGTACCGCCTCGCCGGAGTCGATCCGGCCGAGAGCACGTCGTGGAAGCGCTACGCGGTCGCCGCGGTCGCCTTCAACGTGCTCGGCGTCGTCGTCGTCTACGCCTTGCAGCGCCTGCAGGGCGTGTTGCCGCTCAACCCGCAGGCGATGGCCGCCGTCAGCCCCGACTCGTCGTTCAACACCGCGGTCAGCTTCGTCACCAACACCAACTGGCAGGGCTACGGCGGCGAGTCGACGATGAGTTATCTGACCCAGATGCTCGCCCTGGCGGTGCAGAACTTCTTTTCCGCTGCGACCGCCGTCGCCGTCGTCTGGGCGCTGATCCGCGGCTTCGTCGCCCGCTCGACCGGCACGGTCGGAAACTTCTGGGTCGACGCGACGCGCTCGACCCTCTACGTGCTGCTGCCGATCTCGATCGTCTTCGCCGTGTTCCTCGTCAGCCAGGGCTCCATCCAGAACTTCGACGCCTACAGGGACGCGACGACGCTCGAGGTCAATGCCTACCAGCAGCCGAAGAACGGCCCCGACGGCCAGCCGCTGAAGGACGCCAAGGGCAACCCGGTGATGGAAGACGTCAAGGCGCCGACGCAGTCGATTGCGATGGGCCCGGTCGCCTCGCAGGAAGCGATCAAGATGCTCGGGACGAAC
>DATMGW010000367.1:0-6378 GCA_035555295.1 Caldimonas sp. | reverse complement strand
TAGTCGTCGAGCAGGTTGATGCCGCCGCAGAAGGCGACGCGGCTGTCGACAACGGCGAGCTTGCGATGCAGGCGGCGCCAGCGCCTGGGCAGGAGCACGCGCCAGCCGCGCGCCGGACTGAAGACGCGCCACTGCACGCCGGCCGAGCGCCAGCGCGCCTGCCACTCGGCCGGTACGTCGCCGGTGCCGACGCCGTCGACGACGACCCGCACGACGAGCTTCCGCGCTGCGGCGCGCTCGAGGGCTTCGGCGACGCGCAGCGGCGCTCCGGCGAATTCGAACATGTAGGTCTCGAGCAGGACTTCGACGCGCGCCGCGTCGATCGTCTCGGCGAGCGCCGCGAAGAGCGCCTCGCCACCCTTGAGCAGGACGAGCCGGTGCCCGGGCTGGAACGCCCGCGTCGCCGCCGCGGCACGTGTCGATTCAGTCATCGTCTCGCAGCCGCTCGGAGCGCCCGTGCCGGGTCAGAGCAGCTCGAGCTCGGCAACGAGCGGCAGGTGGTCCGACATGCGCGCCCAGGCCGTGCCGCGCGGCACGGCCGTGGCGACGCAGCGAAAGCCGCGCACGTATATGCGGTCCATCGAGAACAGCGGAATGCGCGACGGGAAGGTGTTGAAGCGCGCCGGTGGGTCGCCGGCGACGACGGCGCGATGCAGCGAGCAGCCGCTCATCAGCGCGTCGAGCCGCTGGCTCCAGTCGTTGAAGTCGCCGCCGACGATGAGCGCTTCGCCGCTCGGCACCTTCTCATCGATGAACTCGCGCAGCCGCTGCACCTGACGAACCCGGCTCGAATGGATCAGCCCGAAGTGGGCGACGATCGAGTGCACGACCGTCCCGTTCCAGGTGACCGGCACGTGCAGCAGGCCACGCTGCTCGAAGCGATGGTCCTACACGTCGTGATGGCCGATCGAGCCGAGCGGCCAGCGCGAGAGCAGCGCGTTGCCGTGCTCGCCGTCGCGCGTAACGGCGTTGGTGCGGTAGGCGACCTCGTAACCCTCGGGCGCGAGGTAGTCGGCCTGCGGCAGCTTCGGCCAGCCGATCTTCGTGTCCGGAAAGTGGCGTGCCTCGGCGCGGTTCATGCGCCGCACCTCCTGGAGGAAGACGAGGTCCGTGTCGAGCGCCTCGATGCCGAGGACCAGGTTGTGGATCTCGAGGCGCTTCCTCGGCCCGAGGCCGCGAACGCCCTTGTGGATGTTGTAGGTGGCGACGCGAAGGACGTTGCTCGACAGTTGCGTCGACGGACGAAAGCTGCGGGACTCGGCGCGCGTCGGAGCCATCGTTAGCCGTGCAGGCGCGGCAGGTGCAGGATCGCTTCCGCGTTCGACGGCGAAAAACACCGGTCGGCGGCGGCGCGCCAGTCGAGCCACTCGAAACGCAGATGCTCGCGCTCCGCCAGGCGAACTTCGACGTCGCGGCGAACGCTGAGCCCGAACACGTGCTCGGTGTTGTGAGTCACACCCGCAGCATAGCGATGCCGCCAGCGGGGATAGATTTCGTAGACGTTGCGCATGTTCCAGTCGCGCAGGCCATCGGCGTGCACGGCGCCGCCCGGAGCCGGGCCCCTGCGCGGCGCGATCACGATGCCGGTTTCTTCGGCCACCTCGCGACGGCAGGTCGATTCGAGCGGCTCGTCGGCGTCGTCCTTCGAGCCGGTGACGCTTTGCCAGAAACCCGGCGAATCGGCGCGCTCGAGAAGCAGCACGTCGAGCGCGCCCGTGTGGATGACGACGAGGACCGATTCGGGAATCTTGAACCGTCGCTCTGCGGTCATTTCAGCACGCGGCAGGCTTCGCCGTCTTCACGTCACGCCGCCGGCTGCGCGCTGCGCAGGCGGATGTGCAGCTCGCGCAGCTGCTTCTCGTCGACCGGGCTCGGCGCGTTGGTCAGCAGGTCCTGGGCGCGCTGCGTCTTCGGGAAGGCGATCACGTCGCGCAGCGACTCGGCCTTGACGAGCAGCATCACGAAGCGATCGAGGCCGATGGCGATGCCGCCGTGCGGCGGCGCGCCGTACTGCAACGCGTCGAGCAGGAAGCCGAACTTGGCCTGCGCCTCCTCGGCGTCGATCTTGAGCGCGCGGAACACCTTGCTCTGCACGTCCTCGCGGTGGATACGCACCGACCCGCCGCCCAGCTCGATGCCGTTCAGCACGACGTCGTAGGCCTTGGCGACGCAGCGGCCCGGGTCGGTCTCGAGCCAGTCCTCGTGGCCGTCCTTCGGCGAGGTGAACGGGTGGTGCACGGCGTTCCAGCGGCCGGCCGCGTCGTCGTAGTCGAACATCGGAAAATCGACGACCCACAGCGGCTCCCATTCGCCCTGGATGAGGCCGTGCGCCTTGCCGAAGTCGCTGAGCCCGATCTTGACGCGCAAGGCGCCCAGGGCGTCGTTGACGATGCTCGCCTTGTCGGCACCAAAGAAGATGATGTCGCCGTCCTTCGCGCCGGTGCGCTCGAGGATGCGCGCCAGCGCCGCGTCGTGCAGGTTCTTGACGACCGGCGATTGCAGGCCTTCGCGGCCCTTGGCGACGTCGTTGACCTTGATCCAGGCCAGACCCTTGGCGCCGTAGATCTTCACGAATTCGCCGTGTGCGTCAATTTCGCCGCGCGTCATCTCGCCGCCGCCGGGAACGCGCAGCGCTGCGACGCGCCCGCCCTTGGCCTTGGCGACCGTCGCGAAGACCTTGAAGTCGACGTCGCCCACCACGTCGGTGAGCTCGGTGAGCTCGAGCTTGACGCGCAGGTCGGGCTTGTCGGAGCCGAAGCGGCGCATCGCGTCGGTGTAGGTCATGACCGGAAAGGGCGGCAGCTCGACGCCGATCGCATGCTGCACGGTGCTGCGGATCATGTCCTCGAACATCGCGCGGATTTCCTGCTCGTCGAGGAACGAGGTCTCGACGTCGATCTGCGTGAACTCGGGCTGCCGGTCGGCGCGCAGGTCCTCGTCGCGGAAGCACTTGGTGATCTGGTAGTAGCGGTCGAAGCCGGCGATCATCAGCAGCTGCTTAAAGAGCTGCGGACTTTGCGGCAGGGCGAAGAACATGCCGTCGTGGACCCGGCTCGGCACGAGGTAGTCTCGCGCGCCTTCGGGCGTGCTCTTGGTCAGCATCGGCGTCTCGATGTCGATGAAGCCGTGGGCGTCGAGGAACTTCCTCACCTCCATCGTGACGCGATAGCGCAGCATCATGTTGCGCTGCATCTGCGGGCGGCGCAGGTCGAGGACGCGATGCGTCAGGCGGGTCGTCTCCGAGAGGTTTTCCTCGTCGAGCTGGAACGGCGGCGTGACGCTCGGGTTCAGCACCTCGAGCTCGTGGCAGAGCACCTCGACCTTGCCGCTCGTCAGGTTCGCGTTCTCGGTGCCCGGAGGCCGCGCCCGCACCAACCCGGTCACTTTCAGGCAGAACTCGTTTCGAACGTCCTCGGCGACGGCGAAGGTCGCCGCGCGATCCGGATCGCAGACGATCTGCACCAGGCCCTCGCGGTCGCGCAAGTCGATGAAAATCACCCCGCCATGGTCGCGGCGGCGATGCGCCCAGCCCATCAGCGTGACCGTCTGGCCCAGGAGCTTCTCGCTGACCAGGCCGCAATACGTCGTTCTCATCACTTCACTCCATGCATTCTTCTCGAGGGTCGCGCGACACGCGAAGGGCGGGTCCCGCACTGCGCGGCAGCTCGCCACCCGGCGGCAGCGGCGCGCAGCAGGCTGAGCGCGGGCCGCGCGCTCAGCCGATCGAATTTCGCAGCTGCGACGGCCTTCGCTCGATCACCACCGGCGGAGCGACGACGCCCATCGAGATCACGTACTTGAGCGCGTCGTCGACGCTCATCGCGAGCGGGATCACCTCGGCGCGCGCCAGCATCAGGAAGAAACCCGAGGTCGGGTTCGGCGTCGTCGGCACGTAGATGCTCAGGTAGTCGCCCGACAGATGCCGCGCCGCCTCGCCGCCCGGCTTGCCGGTGACGAAGGCGATCGTCCACGCGCCCTCGCGCGGGTACTGCACGAGAACGGCTTCGCGAAAGGCGTTGCTGCTGCTCGAAAACAGCGTGTCGGAGACCTGCTGCACCGAGTTGTAGATCGACTTCACGATCGGGATGCGATTGAGCAGGCGATGCCCCTGGCGCAACGACCATTGGCCGGCGACGTTGGTCGCGAAGATGCCGGTGAGGAGCAGGCCGATCAGCATGACGATGACACCCAGGCCCGGGATCTTCTGCAGCAGCTCGATGAACGACTGGCTGCCCTGGGGCAGGAAGACCTGCGATCCGTTGAGCAGCCAGACGAAAACGCCGTTGAGCAGGCCGAGCACAGCCTGCAGGACCCAGATGGTCACCGCGAGCGGCAGCCACACGAGCAGCCCGGCGATGAGATATTTCTTCATGCTCGTTCGCTCAGGTGCCCGGCTTGCCCGGCGCCGGAGACGCTGCAGGTGCCGGGCTGGCCGCGGCCGGAGCAGGCGCCGCTGCAGGCGCGGCGTCCGACGGCTTCGCGGCTTCGCCCTTCGCGTCGCTCTTCGTCGCGGCTTCGCCGGTGCCGCCCTGGTCGGCGACTTGGTCGCCGGCCGCGTCGGCGCGCTTGTCCGAGGCACCGTCCTCGGCCGGCCGGGCTGTCTTCTTGTCGCCGCGAAAGTCGGTCACGTACCAGCCCGAGCCCTTGAGCTGGAAGCCCGCCGCCGTCACCTGCTTGACATAGCTCGACTGCCCGCACGCCGGACACTGGGTCAGCACCGGGTCGGAGATTCGTTGCAGCACGTCCTGCGCGTGGCCGCAGTTCGCGCAGCGGTAGGCATAGATCGGCATCGCGGGGCCCCTCGGGCGTCGGAAAAAGACAACCCGACAGTATAAATCCCGCGCCCCTGTCGACGGCCTCGCGCCCGCGGTCAGTGGAAGCGCAGGTGCACCGCCAGCTGGGCGACGACGAGGCCCATCACGAAGCCGATCGCCATGGCAATCACCGCAGCGAGGAGCCGGTTCGTTCGCCGCTGCTCGTCGAGCAGCGCTTCGAGCGCGCGCTGCTGCGGCGACGCCGGCGGCTGCAGGGCCGCGTGCAGCAGGCGCGGCAGCTGCGGCAGCAGATGTACGTAGCGCGGCGTTTCGCGTTTCAGCTGCTCGACGAAGCCGGCCCAGCCGACCTGCTCGTCCATCCAGCGCTGGAGGAAGGGCTTGGCCGTGCTCCACAGGTCGAGCCCGGGATCGAGGTCGCGGCCGAGCCCTTCGACGTTGAGGAGGGTCTTCTGCAGCAGCACGAGCTGCGGCTGGATCTCGACGTTGAAGCGGCGCGAGGTCTGGAACAGGCGCAGCAGGACCTGGCCGAGCGAGATGTCCTTCAGCGGCCGGTCGAACTGCGGCTCGCAGACCGCGCGGATCGCACCTTCGAGCTCGTCGATGCGGGTCGACGGCGGCACCCAGCCGCTTTCGACGTGCAGCTCGGCGACGCGCTTGTAGTCGCGGTGGAAGAAGGCGATGAAGTTCTGCGCCAGGTATTCCTTGTCGGACTCGGTGAGCGTGCCGACGATGCCGAAGTCGAGCGAGACGTAGCGGCCGAAGGTCTCGGGGGCGATCGACACCTGGATGTTGCCCGGGTGCATATCGGCGTGGAAGAAGCCGTCGCGAAAGACCTGGGTGAAGAAGATCGTGACGCCGTCGCGGGCCAACTTGGGAATGTCGACGCCGGCGTCGCGCAGGCGCTGCACGTGGCTGATCGGGACGCCGTCCATGCGCTCCATGACGATGACGTCGGTCGTGCAGAGGTCCCACAGCATCTCGGGGACGAGGACCAGGCCGAGCCCGGCCATGTTGCGGCGCAGCTGCGCCGCGTTGGCCGCCTCGCGGACGAGGTCGAGCTCGTCGTGCAGGTAGTTGTCGAATTCAGCGACGACCTGGCGCGGCTTGAGGCGCTTGCCGTCGACGAAGAGGCGCTCGATCCAGAGCGCGAGCTGGCGCAGCAGCGCGAGGTCGTCGTCGATCGCCGCGAGCATGCCAGGCCTGAGCACCTTGACGGCAACCTCGCGCCCGCTCTTGAGCACGGCGAAGTGGACCTGGGCGATCGACGCGCTCGCGACCGGCGCGGCGTCGAAGCTCGAGAAGATGGCGTCGATCGGCCTGCCGAAGGCGCGCTCGACGATGGCGCGCGCGACCGCGTCGGGAAACGGCGGGACGCGGTCCTGCAGCTTGGCGAGCTCCTCGGCGATGTCGGCAGGCAGCAGGTCGCGCCGCGTCGACAGCACCTGGCCGAACTTGACGAAGATCGGGCCGAGATGCTCGAGGCCCAAGCGCAGCCGCTCGCCGCGCGGCGCGGACAGGCGCCGGCCGAAGGTCAGGACGCGAACGAAGCGGCGGATCCAGCGCTGCCGAAAGCTCGACAGCGCCAGCTCGTCGAGACCGAAGC
>DATMGW010000366.1:0-3683 GCA_035555295.1 Caldimonas sp. | reverse complement strand
CGGCACGTTGTTTCTCGACGAGATCACCGAGATGCCGCTCGATCTCCAGGTCAAGCTGCTGCGTGTCCTCGAAAGCGGCAGCTTCATGCGCGTCGGCGGGACGCAGACGCTGGAGGCCGACGTGCGCCTGATCGCCGCGACCAACCGCAATCCGATGCAGGCGATGGCGAACGGCAAGCTGCGCGAGGACCTGCTCTATCGCCTCAACGTCTTCCCGATCCATCTGCCGGCGCTGCGCGACCGCGCCGCAGACGTGCCGCTGATCGCCCGACACTTTCTCGAGCAGATCGGCGAGCGCGAAGGCGAGAAGAAGCGCTTCGCGCCGCAGGTGCTCGAACGCCTGGCCGAGCATCGCTGGGCCGGCAACGTGCGCGAGCTGCGCAACGTCGTCTACCGCGCCTACGTGATGACGGAGGGCTCGGTCATCGACGACGATCACCTGCCGCGTGAGCCGGGCGCGGTGCCTTCTGCGGGCGGCGCGCCGTCGTTGACGATTCCTCTCGGCACGCCCCTGGCCGAGGTCGACCGCCAGATCACGCTCGCGACGCTGGAGCACCTCGGCCGGCACAAGGAGAAGACGGCTGCGACCCTGGGCATCAGCCTGAAGACGCTCTACAACCGCCTGAAGGAATATGCCGGCGACGGCGAGCCGGTCAGCGAGCCGGGCGCGCTCGACGCCGAAGCGCGCTAGGCGAGAGCGCGGGTCGCGGCCGAGCGGAGCAGCCGCGCCAGGCTTTCCGGCTCGAGCGGCTTGACGAGGAAGGAGTCGAATCCGGCGGCGAGCGCGCGCTCCTGGTCGTCGCCGCTGGCATAGCCCGTCACGGCGGCGAAGACGACCTTGCGGTCGAGCTTCTCGCGCAGGGCACCGACCAGGCGCAGGCCGTCCATTCCCGGCAGGCCGATGTCGCACAGGACGATCTGCGGCTGCGCCACGGCAGCGACGGCGAGCGCCTCGTCGGCGCTGCGCGCCGTCCACACCTCGTTGCCCCACAGCTCCATCTGCAGACGCAGGCTTTCAAGCGCGTCGGCGTCGTCTTCGACGATCAGGACGCGAAAGCTTTGCGTCGTGTTCGCGACCGCCTTCGTCGCTTCCGCAGGCTCCTCGTCGAGGAGCGGCAGCCAGAGGATGAACTCGGCTCCCTTGCCCGGCCCTTCGCTGAAGGCCTCGACGTCGCCGCCGTGCAGCTGGGCGATGCGCCGGGCCAGCGTCAGGCCGACGCCGAGGCCGCCGAGCGATCGCGACAGCGTCTGATCCTGCTGCGCGAACAGCTCGAAGGCATGCGGCAGGAAGGCCGAGTCGATGCCCTGGCCGCGATCCTTGACCGAGATGTGCACCGTCTTCGCGGCACGCCGCACGGCGATCGAGACGACACCGGGCTCGAAGGTGAACTTGGCGGCGTTGCCGATCAGGTTGGCGAGCGCCTGGGCCAGGCGTGCCGCGTCGCCTCGCACGTAGAGGCGTTGATCGGGAACGTCGACCTCGAGGCGGTGCCCGCCGGCGTTGAGCTTGTCGTGGCCGTTCGCGACGGCGGTCTGGACGATGCCGTCGACCGAGGCGCGCTCGCGCACCAGCGAGATCTGCCCCTGCGCGGCGCGGGTCACGTCGATCAGCTCCTCGACGAGCCGGCTCAACCGGCCGACCTGGCGGTCGAGGATCTCGCGCAGGCGCACGAGGATCGGGTTGCTGTGCTCGAGCGTGCGCAGCACGCTCGCGGCGTTGGCGATCGGCGCGAGCGGATTGCGCAGCTCGTGCGACAGCATCGCCAGGAACTGGCCCTGCCGTCGCTCGGCGAGGCGCAGAGCCTGGGTCCGCTCGGCGAGGCCTTCCTCGAGCGCCTTGCGCTCGTGGATGTCGACGATGCTGCCCACGAAGCCGAGCGAGCTGCCGTCGGCGGCGTAGCGCGGAACGCCGTTGTCGACCATCCAGCGGTACTCGCCGTCGTGGCGGCGCAGGCGCAGGTCCATCGTGTACGGGTCGAGGGCCTGAAAGCTCGTCGCCCGGATCCCCAGGCAGCGCTCGAGATCCTCGGGGTGGATCGCCCGCGTCCAGCCGTCGCCGCGCAGCTCGTCGAACTCGCGCCCGGTGAAGGCGCTCCACGACGGACTGAACCACTCGTTGGCGTCCGCCCGGGTGGCGCTCCAGATCAGGACCGGGGCCACCGCGGCAATGGAACGTAGAGGCTCTTCCGCTGGGTCGGTGCCTGCGGCGCTGGCGCCGGCGGCAGCCGCCCGATGAGGGGGTTTCGAATTGCCTGCCACAGTCTGTCCTGGCTCCCCGAGGCCGCGTCCGGGTAGCGCGGCTCCATGCCGGCCAGCAATACGTGTGCCCGCCGACACGCGCTCAGCCGGCAATGGAATTTCCCAGGGCGAAGCGGCGCCGCCGGTCCACCGACGGCAGCTTGAGCAGCTGGCGATACTTGGTGACGGTGCGGCGCGCGACGCGCAGCCCCTGGCGCACCAGCAGGCGCGCGATCTGCGCGTCGGAGAGCGGATCGCTCGGGCTCTCCGCTTCGATCATTCCCTTGATGACGCCGCGGATCGCCGTCGCCGAGCAGGCACCGCCGCTCGCCGTCGCCATCTCGCGCGAGAAGAAGTACTTCAGCTCGAAGACGCCGACCGGTGTCGCCATGTACTTGTTGTTGGTGACGCGCGAGACGGTCGACTCGTGCAGGCCGAGCTCCTGGGCGATCTCGCGCAGGCCGAGCGGCTTCATCGCCATCGGCCCGAACTCGAGGAAGTGCTGCTGGCGCTTCAGGATCGCCTCGGCGACCATGAGGATCGTCGAGAAACGCTGCTCGACGTTTTTCACCGTCCAGCGCGCTTCCTGTAGATGCTGCGCGAGCTCGACGTTCCTGCCGTTGCGGTGTTCCTGGAACAGCGCCGCATAGCTCTGGTTCAGGCGCACGCGCGGCACGATGGCGCGGTTCAGCGTCGCCGTCCAGCGGCCGCGGATCTTGCGGACGAGCACGTCGGGCGTGATGTATTGCGTCGCCGACGGCTCGACGGCCCAGCCCGGGCGCGGGTTGAGATGGCGGATGCGCTCGCACGCCGCCTCGATCTCGGCCGGCGTCTTCCTGAGCGCCCGGGCCATGCCGTTCACGTCGTGCCGCGCCAACCGCGCCAGCTGGTCGGCGACGATGCGGCGCGCCAGCTCGCGCTCCGCCGAGTCGTCGGCGTCATCGTCGTCGTCGGCGGCGCCGAGCTGAAGGAGCAGGCATTCGCAGACGCTGCGCGCGGCGACCCCGCACGGCTCGAGCGATTGCACGCGCTTCAGCGCGATCAGCATCTCGTCGCCGTCGACCTCGGGCAGCATCCCGCTCGTCGCCGCCAGCTCGTCGAGCGGGGTGCG
This sequence comes from Caldimonas sp., assembly GCA_035555295.1. Taxonomy (GTDB): domain Bacteria; phylum Pseudomonadota; class Gammaproteobacteria; order Burkholderiales; family Burkholderiaceae_C; genus Schlegelella_A. Next base: position 334 of record DATMGW010000366.1, on the reverse strand, counting down.
CAGATAGCCGTCGTCGTCGAGCGACTCGACGATCGCGCAGGACAGCGCGTGGTCGCGCTGCGAGAGCGGCAGCACGTTGATCTGCGTGTGCAGGAAAGGGCGCAGGCCGACGTCGGCGGCGATCAGGTCGAGGGCGCTGACGTCGCTCTCCGCGCCCTGGGTGCGGACGCTGGCCGACGATTGCTGCCAGCTGTCGCGTTCGTCGTGCGAATCCGCGCCGGCCGACGCCTCGTCCGCTTTCGCCTCGGCGTCGGCGCCGGCATCGGCGGAGGCGATCTCGTGCATCGCCTCGTCGGTCTCGAGAAAAGGGTTCCGCCCCATCGCGTCGTGGACT
>DATMGW010000365.1:0-3635 GCA_035555295.1 Caldimonas sp. | reverse complement strand
TCGAGTCGGCGAAGGTGTCGCGGAGCCAGCGCTGCGCCGGGTCGCGCTCGTGCCGGCGGTGCCAGAGCAACCCGACGTCGATGCCCGGCAGCGTTCCGGGGAAAGGACGCATCGCAAGGCCGTCGGCGAGACCGGTTGCCGGGACGAAGCTGCGCGGCAGGACGGTGAGCAGATCCGAGTCGTGGACGACACGTGCCGCGGTCGAGAACTGGTTGACGGTCAGCGCAACGCGGCGCTCGCGGCCGGCTCGCGCCAGCGCTTCATCGACGAAGCCGCGCGGCCGGCCGGCGAAGCTGACGCGCACGTGCTGCGCGGCGCAGTAGGCGTCGAGCCCCAGCTCGGGAGCGCGCGCCAGCGGGTGCTCGCGCCGCATCACGCAGACGTATTGGCAGGTGTAGAGCGGATCGAGCACGAGCGACGCGCGCGCGCCCTCGGCGGCGAGCGCCGCGGCGACGTCGGGAAAGAAACCCACGGCGGCATCGGCGGCACCATGCTCGAGCTGCGCCCGCGGGTCGCGCGACGACAGCGGCAGGACGCCGACGTCGACCCGCGCCTGCACGCGGGCCAGGGCGGCGACGAACGCCGGCATCAGCACGGTCGCGGTCGCGTCGGCCATCGCCATCGTGAAGCTGCGCTCGTCGCGCGCCGGATCGAATCCCTGCGGGTCGAGCGCGTCGCGCAACCGGTCGAGGGCTGCGCGGATGTCCGGCCAGAGGGCTTCGGCCTGCGCCGTCGGCAGGACGCCGCTCGGCACGGTGACGAAAAGCTCGTCGCCGGTCGCGTCGCGCAGGCGCCGTAGCGCGTTGCTCACGGCGGGCTGGGTCATCGCCAGCTGCGCCGCGGCGCGCGTCACGTTGCGCTCGACCATCACGGCGGCGAAGACGCGCAGCAGGTTCAGATCGAGCGTGCGGTAGTTCACCGGCATCCCGGCTCCACATGTCGCGTCATTCGCAGGCGTGATGTGCCGATTCCGGAATGCAATTTCCTAAGCCCTAGGGAAAACCCTAGTCTAGCGGGTGACGGCATTTCGCGTCGCCACCCGCCGAGGAAGCCCCCATGTCCGTTCAACAGATCAATGCGCTCGTGCGTCCGGCGCATCGCCTGGCCCCCGGAACGGCCCGGATCGCCGAAGCGATCGCCTCGCTCGCCGCGGCGGCGTCGTTGCAGCTCGCCGCCTGGCGCGATCGCCGGGCGCGCAACGCCGAATTGCGCCGGCGCGCCCGGGGCCGGGCCGAGCTGCAGGCGCTGGCCGCCCGCTACATGGCGACGCAGCCCTCCTTCGCCAAGGAGTTGCTGTACGCGGCGATGAACGAACGCGACGACTGATCGGCGCGGCGCCGGTCGCTATACTCGCGGCGAAGCGCTGATTTGTTCCGGCTTGCGGGCGCTCTATAAATTCGGCTAAAGACAGGATCCGAAACCCGGTGTCCCGCTTTGGCGGTGCCGGGTTTTTTGTTGTTGCCTGCTCCCATGCCCTCTCTCGGCGACGTCCAGCCGCAAACGATGCATTCCGCGGAACCGCTGGCGCTGGCGAGCGGCAAGGCGCTGCGCGACTACACGCTCGCCTACGAAACCTACGGCGCGCTGAACGCCGAGCGCAGCAACGCGGTGCTCGTCTGCCACGCGCTGAACGCCTCGCATCACGTCGCCGGAACGTATGCCGGCAAGCCGAACAGCGAAGGCTGGTGGGACAACCTCGTGGGCCCCGGCAAGCCGCTCGACACCGAGCGCTTCTTCGTCATCGGCGTCAACAACCCCGGCTCGTGCTTCGGCTCGACCGGCCCGACGAGCCCGAACCCGGACCCCGCCGCGAACGGCCGCAGCTACGGCAGCGACTTCCCGGTCATCACCGTCGAGGACTGGGTCGACTCACAGGCGCGTCTCGTCGACGCGCTGGGCATCGGCAAGCTCGCCGCCGTGATCGGCGGCAGCCTGGGCGGTATGCAGGCGCTCGACTGGTCGCTGCGCTACCCCGAGCGGCTGCGCCTGTGCGTCGCCATCGCCGCCGCGCCGAACCTGTCGGCGCAGAACATCGCCTTCAACGAAGTCGCGCGCCGCGCCATCGTCACCGACCCCGAGTTCCATGGCGGGCACTACGCCGACCACGGCGTGATCCCACGGCGCGGCCTGCGCGTGGCGCGGATGATCGGCCACATCACCTATCTCTCCGATGACGCGATGGAGGCCAAGTTCGGTCGCGATCTGCAGAAGGCCGCCTTCGGCTACTCGACGCTGGAGATCGAGTTCCAGATCGAGGCCTACCTGCGCCACCAGGGCGACAAGTTCAGCGAATACTTCGACGCCAATACCTACCTGCTCATCACGCGCGCGCTCGACTACTTCGACCCGGCGCGCCGGCACGGCGGCGACCTGGCGGCGACGTTCGCGAAGGCGCGCTGCCGCTTCGAGCTCGTCAGCTTCACGACCGACTGGCGTTTTGCTCCGGCGCGCTCGCGCGAGATTGTCAAGGCGCTCGTCGCCAACCAGCTCGACGTCAGCTACGCCGAGATCGCGGCGCCGCACGGCCACGACGCGTTCCTGCTCGACGATCCGCGTTACCACGACGTTCTTCGCGCTTGCTTCGCGAATCTGGCTGGCGAGATCGAGGCCGAGCCCTCACCCCAGCCCTCGCCCGCAAGCGGGAGAGGGGGTGGTCTGCCATGAGCGATCGCAAGGACATCGAGCTGATCGCCGAGCTCGTGCCGAAGGGCTCGCGCGTCCTCGACCTCGGTTGCGGCGACGGCGAGCTGCTCGCGCTGCTGGAGCGCGAGCGCGGCTGCAGCGGCTATGGAATCGAGATCGCCGACGCCAACGTGCTCGCCTGCCACCGGCGCGGCGTCAACGTCATCCAGCTCAACCTCGAGGAAGGCCTGGCGTTGTTCGACGACCGCAGCTTCGATCTCGTGCTGCAGCTCGACACGCTGCAGCACCTGAAGAACACCGAGCGCATGCTGCGCGAGACGGCGCGCGTCGGCCGCGTCGGCATCGTCAGCTTTCCGAATTTCGCGCACTGGCCAAACCGCCTGCACGTCGCCGCCGGTCGCATGCCGGTGACGCGCGTGCTGCCCTACCAGTGGTACGACACGCCGAACATCCGCGTCGGCACGTACGCCGATTTCGAAGTGCTGGCGAAGAAGGACGGCCTCAGGATCCTCGACGCCTTCGGCATTCAGGCGGGCAGGGTCGTGCGGACGCTGCCCAATCTGCTCGCCAGCGTCGCCGTCTTCAAGTTCGAGCGGGCATAGGACGTCGTATTCGCCAAGGCCGGCGTCTGACCGACTCGCGCGAAGCCCAGGCCACGGCGAGGCCGCGCCTGGGCTATTCTTCGCAACTTTTGCACGTCCATGAGCCGGAGCGCGTGCTGCGGCGGACGACGTTCGAGGATCTGACATGTCCGGGTTGATCGGCGCTCCTTTGCCCGGGGCGGTCTCGTGCCGCGCGCGGCACCTGATCGGCATCGCGGCAAGCGCGACGCTGCTCGCGGCCTGCGGCCCGGGCGGCAACCCGCAAGGCGGCGGGGCGCCAGGCGGCGCTCCGCCGCCGCCCGAGGTCGGCGTCGTCACGGTCGCGGCGCGGCCGGTCGGCCTCGTCACCGAATTGCCGGGCCGCCTCGAGGCGTCGCGCGTCGCGCAGGT
>DATMGW010000364.1:0-2120 GCA_035555295.1 Caldimonas sp. | reverse complement strand
CGGGCGTCTTGCCGACATCGCGAAAGTGCAGGGCGGCGGCATCGAGGCGCTGATCCCGGAGCTGCCTTCGCGCTGGCTGCTGCCGGCGCATGCGAGGTCCGATGCACTGGTCGGCCTCATGGCCGAGATGACGCGCAGCATCGGCGCGCGCGGGCAGCTGAACCAGCAGCGCGCCATGCTCGCGCGCCCGGACTCGCACGCCGATCTCGCGACGCTGCGGATCCCGACGCTCGTGCTGTGCGGTGAGCAGGATCTCGTCACGCTGCCGGCGGATCACGAAGCAATGGCGGGACGCATCCCGGGCGCGCAGTGGGCGACCATTCCCGACTGCGGGCATCTGTCGACCCTCGAGCAGCCGGAGGCGGTGAACCGCGTCCTGGCCGAATGGCTGGCGTCGACCGGCTGACGGACCGAGCGTCCAACGAAGCGCCGCGTCGGGCTGCCGTGCCACCGAGGTCAGCGCAGCAGCTCGAGCTCGAAGCGCTTGCGGCCGTGGATGCGGTAGACGCTGAAGTCTCCGATATCGAGGGTGGCGATACGCGAGATGCCGGTGGACTCGGCAAGCCAGACGAGTTCCATGTCGGCCCAGTCGGGATTTTGGTCGGCATACTTCGTAAAGAGCTGCGCGACGCGGGCATAGCCCGCGGCGTTGGGGTGGTGAAGCTCGAGCGTGCCGTTCACTGCCAGACCAGCCAGCGCTGCACGCAAACGAGTCGGAAGAAAGAACGAAGCCTTGGTCAGCACCGGTACCACGGTGAGGAGCGCCGCCTCGCTTCTTCCCACCCAGGCCGCGGCGGCTTCGTGGTGGGAATCGAGCCGATCGAACATCGCCACCAGAACGCCGGTATCCACCAGAATGCGTGCGGCCGTCGGAGTTCGCCGCGTCGATGCCGACTTCGCGGCGGAGCCTCTCGGTGTCTTTCGCTGCGCCGGCGGCGTCACGCACTGCCTCGACGGGCCTTGCGCTCCGCGAAACTCTCGGCGATGCGAGCACGCACCGCCGCCTTGTCGGCACCCCGACCCAGCGCCACACCGCCAATGAGGCCGGCGTCTGCGAAGGCCTTGTAGTTATCGCTGACGGACTCGCCCCGCTTCGCACGGTCCGCCGCATCGCCCGCGCGCCGCGCCTTGCTGGCAAGCAGATATTCGGCCAGCGACTCCTGCACGACCAGGCTCTTCGTCACGCCGCGTTCGGTGCAATATCGCTCGAGCGCGGATTCGATGGCGCTGTCGAGGCGGACGGTGAGAGTCATGGCAGCCGGCCCGGGAATACGAACGTGCCGATTGTATTACAGCTTGCCGGCGAAGCGCGACTCGTCGCGCGCCGGCCGCCGCTGTGCACCTACTCGATCGCCTTGACCATGTCCTCGACGACCTTCTTCGCGTCGCCGAAGACCATCATCGTCTTGTCCATGTAGAACAGGTCGTTGTCGAGCCCGGCGTAGCCCACCGCCATCGAACGCTTGTTGACGATCACCGTCTTGGCCCTGGAGGCCTCGATGATCGGCATGCCGTAGATGGCGCTGCCCTTGACATGCGCGGCCGGGTTCACGACGTCGTTGGCGCCGAGGATGATCGCGACGTCGGTCTGGCCGAGCTCGCCGTTGATGTCGTCCATCTCGAAGACCTGGTCGTACGGCACCTCGGCCTCGGCGAGCAGCACGTTCATGTGCCCGGGCATGCGGCCGGCGACCGGGTGGATCGCGTACTTCACGCTGATGCCCTTGGCCGTCAGCTTGGCCGCGAGCTCCTTGACCGCGTGCTGGGCGCGCGCGACCGCCAGGCCGTAGCCGGGGACGATGACGACCGTCTCGGCGTTGCTGAGGACGAAGGCCGCGTCGTCGGCGCTGCCGCTCTTGACGGGCCGCTGCTCGCCCTTGCCCGCCGCTGGCCCGCCTTCGCCGCCGAAGCCTCCGAGGATGACGTTGAAGAACGAGCGGTTCATCGCCTTGCACATGATGTAGCTGAGGATCGCGCCGGACGATCCGACCAGCGAGCCGGCGATGATCAGCATCGCGTTGTTCAGCGAGAAGCCGATCCCCGCGGCCGCCCAGCCCGAGTAACTGTTGAGCATCGAGACGACGACCGGCATGTCGGCGCCGCCGATCGGGATGATGATC
>DATMGW010000363.1:0-6721 GCA_035555295.1 Caldimonas sp. | reverse complement strand
TGGTGATGGCGACCGCGAACTTCCTCTCGCGCCTCTTCAGGCATCGCCTGCTCGACGAGCGCGACGCGAAGAGCGCGCTCGGAAACGACGGGCGGGCCCGCATCGCGGCCCGCGTCGCCGCGAGCGAAGCGCGACACAGCGGGCAGATCCGCGTCTGCGTCGAGGCCGGCCTGCCGCTCAGCTACCTGCGCCGCGGCGCGAGCGCGCGCGATCGAGCCGTGGCGATGTTCGGCAAGCTGCGTGTCTGGGACACCGAGCACAACAACGGCGTCCTCATCTACATGCTGCTCGCCGAGCACGCGATCGAGATCGTCGCCGATCGCGGCATCGATGCCCGCGTCGATGCCGCTGCGTGGACCGCGATCGCCGCGCAGATGCGCGAGCCGTTTCGCGGCGGCGATTTCGCGGCCGGGGTCGACCGCGCCATCGATGCCGTCGATGCGCTGCTCGTTCGCCACTTCCCGCGCGCCGGCGCCGCCGCGCCGGCCGACTACCCGAACGAGCTGCCCGATACGCCCGACGTGCGCTAGCCCAGCGCTAGTCCCGGGTGGTCCGGTGCATCCCCGGGGCGATTCGAAGCGACGTGATCGCCAGGGTGGACCCGAGGGCGAGTCTCCTGATGGCCCTCTGCGGCCGGACGGCATGACGCTGGTCAATGAAAGTGCCTGCTCGCGAACTAGGATCGACTTCATACAAACACCTGCCGATAGCGCCCCGCCCTTGCGGGGCGGCAGACGTGACGGTATGGAGAGGCAACGATGAAGACCTACCCGATGACAGCGGCGGATGCAGCCTGGTTCCACAACGACGGCCCGGCGAATCTCGCCATCGTGATGGGCGTCGTCCTGACGAAGAAGCCGCTCGACTTCAACCGGGTGCGCACGATCTACAGCGAGCGGTTGGTGACCTTCGACCGCTTCCGTCAGCGTGTGGTCGAAACCGGCCTTCCCATGGCCACGCCGCATTGGCAGGACATGCCGCACTTCGACATCGACCGGCACCTGCACCACATCGCGCTGGCGGCGCCGCACGACCAGGCCGCCCTGGTCCGCCTGGTCAACGACCTCGCCAGCATGCCGCTGGACCATTCCCTGCCGCTGTGGCAGGCGTACGTGGTTGACGATGTGGAGGGCGGCAGTGCACTGATCACGCGGTGCCACCACTGCATGGCCGACGGCACGGCCATGCAGACGGTGACCCAGCGACTGTTCGACCCCGCACCCGGGGCAAAGCCCCTGCCGGCCCCGCGCGCCCGCGGGGCCAGTGTCGGTAGCGGCGCAGGCAAGGGCTTGTTCGCACCCGCGATCGATCTGCTCGCCGACGCGGCCCGCGACGCGATCGCGCTGGCCGATGGGGCGGGCATGCTGGTGGGCGAACTGCTGCGGGCCGACGACCCGCCGTCGCCGCTGAAGGGTGAATTCGCGATGGGCAAGCGTGTGGCCTGGTCGAAACCGGTCGCCATGCGCGACATCAAGGTGATCGGCAAGCGCTACGACGCCAAGGTCAACGACGTGCTGGTGGCCGCCATGACCGGCGCATTGCGCACTTACCTGAAAAGGCGTGGCATCGACGTCAACCACACGACGGTGCGGGCGATGGTTCCGGTCGACCTGCGCCCGCCCGAGCGCATCGGGCAGCTGGGCAACGAGTTCGGCTTGGTTCTGCTCGACCTGGCCGTCACCGAGGCCCGCGCCGATCGTCGGCTGGCGCTGACCAAGGCCCGAATGGATGCGCTCAAGCGCTCGCCGGAACCGCTGGCCACAAAGGCATTGCTCAGTCTGCTCGGACGCGGACCCAAGGTGCTGGAGGACTTCTCCAACGATCTGTTCGGCCGCAAGGCCAGCGTCGTCATGACCAATGTCGTCGGCCCGCCCGAGGTGCTTTACCTGGCAGGCGTGCCGATCGACCGCATCCTGCCTTGGGCGCCGCATCCAGGTAAGCAGCTCGGCATGGCGGTCAGCATCCTGAGCTACCGTGGCATGGCCTCGCTGACCGTGATCGGCGACGCCCGTCTGGTGCCCGACCCCGAAACCATCACGGGCGAGTTCAACCGCGAGTTCGAGAAGATGCTGAAGAGCGCCATGGCCGGCGCCTCGAGGAAGACAGCAACGAGAGCGCCCGCATCCAGGAGGCCGGCCGTTTGATCCCGGGCGCGGGGTGGCTGCCGGTCTGCAGGCGCGCGCGACGGTCGGCTTCTTGCGGACGTGTCACGCAAGGTGATCCCTTTCGCGCCGCGTTTGCGTCTTTGACTGCGCCACCCACTTCCGGAGAACCTCATGACAGACAGCCACAGGAAGAGCGGCCGCGGCCGCAGCACGCTCAAGACCGCGGCGCGCGCCGGCAGCATCATCGTCGCGTCGGGCCTGATCGCCGGCGTCGCGCTGGCGAAGGACGAGAAGAAGAGTAAGGACGACAACAAGAAGAGCACGATGGCGGCTAAGACCACGCCGGCGAGCACGATGGCCGTCAAGACTGCGCCTGGTGGCACGATGGCGTGGAAGGTCGCACCGAATAGCACCATGGCAGTCAAGACCGCGCCCGGCTCGACGGTGGCGGTGAAGACCGCTCCGAACAAGGACGGCGACCGCAAGCCCTAGCCCGCCGGTCGCGCGGGCGCGAAGCCCGCGGAAATGCCGCGAGGGCGCGGCGCGAAGGGGTAGATGCGACTTCCCGGGTGACGTTTCGGCCATAAGGGCCCTGAAGGAAGAGCAGCGATCCGCGCCGACGCTTCAGGGCCGAAGAACGGTCGCTGCGCTTGGGTAGCTTGGCGGCTGGCTGGCGAGGGCCAGAGATCGGCTCCGACCGTCCGGACGGATGTTCAGCTTCTGGTTGCCGCGCGGCACCCAAGACAACGTTGACACCCTGAGGTGGGCATGCGTGGTCTGCAGGCGCGATGAATTGATCGACTTCAAAGTCGAACTCGCTGCCGATCCTGCCGTCCAATGCATTCTGCCGCCGGCTCGAGCCGGCGCTGTCTTCGACTCAACCGATGGAGCACGAGCATGATCGAACTCATTTCCGACCTTCCTGACAATATCGTCGGCATCATCGCTACCGGTCAAGTGAGTGCGAGCGACTATGAAGGCGTCTTCCTTCCGACCGTCGAATCGAGGCTGAAGCGGCTCGACAAGCTGCGCCTTCTCTACCGACTCGGTCCCGAGTTCAAGGGGTTCACCGCGGGAGCGATGTGGGACGACCTGAAGCTCGGCGTCGCCCATTGGAAGGCGTGGGAAAGGATCGCTGTCGTGACCGATGTCGAATGGATCGCCAACCTCACTCGCGTTTTCAGCTTTGCGATGCCATGCCCGGTGAGAATCTTCCCCAACAGCGCAAGCGCGCAAGCCACCGACTGGCTGATCGCCGGCTGACCGCCGCATGTCGATGGGACCGAACGCAAGAGGAAACCGCGAGTGATCAAGGTAACCACCTTCCGTTGGGTGCCACCGTTTGCACGAGCAACGTCCGAGGTTCGGCTTCATGGCAGTCCGTTGCTGCTGACCTAACCAAGCCGGCAACGGGTCCGTGAACGGCTGTTCGACACGGCACGTGGAAAGCCGACACCCGGCCGCACCACACTAGCTTCGGACGGGACCGGCGCAAGATCTTCAGCCGCTCTCCCTCAGGCACGCGGGCAGCGCGCTCAGGAAGCCTTCGTCATCCAGGCCGACACGGCGTCGCGCTCGGCGGCGGCGAGATGCAGGCCGAGCTTGCTGCGACGCCACAGCACGTCTTCGCCGCTGCGCGCCCATTCGACCCGACGCAGGTAGGCGAGCTCGGCCCCGAACACGAGCGGCGCGACCTCGACGCCGAGCCCGTCCTTCAGGATCGCCTCGGCGCGCGTGCCGTAGGCGCGTGCCAGGCGCTGCAGGAGCCGCGCCGGAACGCTCGGGTGACGCGCCATGAGCGCGACGGCGAAACGGTCGAAGGTGGCGACGACGTCGTGCGCCGGGGGCGCCGCCGCGCCGAGCCAGCGGCGCAGGTCGCCGCCGGGCAGCGGCGCGCCTTCGGTCCATGCGGCGCCGAGCCCGGGGCGCTCCGGCGCGTCCTCGCGCATCGATGCCGCGAGCGCGGGAACGAGCAGGTCGGCAACCTCCTCGGCGAGCTTGCGGAAGATCGTGAGCTTGCCGCCCCAGACCGAGAGCAACGGCGCTTGTGGCGCGCCGTCGTCGCCGAAGTCGAACTCGAGCCGGTAGTCGCGAGTCACGGCGGCGGGGTTTCCCGCTTCGTCGTCGAGGAGCGGCCGCACGCCGCTGTAGGTCCAGACGATCTGCGCCGGCGTGACGGGCTGGGCGAAGTAGCGCGTCGCCTGGGCACAGAGATAGTCGATCTCTTCAGGCGACGCGTGCGCCCCGCCGATCGCGCCGTGATGTTCGACGTCGGTCGTCCCGATCAGCGTGAACTCGCCCTCGTAGGGAATCGCGAAGATGATGCGCTTGTCGCGGTTCTGGAAGATGTAGGCGTGGCCGTGATCGAAGAGCTTGGGGACGACGATGTGGCTGCCCTTGACGAGGCGCAGGTGGACGCGGTCGACGCGGTGGGCGTGCTCCATGAGGAACTGCGCCGCCCACGGCCCGGCCGCGTTGACGAGGGCGCGCGCCGTCACCTCGGTCGTTGTTCCGTCGCTCGCCTGCAGGCGCACGCGCCAGCGCGAGGCGCCGCGCTCGGCGTCGACGCAGGCGGTGCGCGTCAGCACCGTCGCGCCGTGCTCGGCGGCGTCGAGCGCGCACAGCGCGACGAGGCGCGCGTCGTCGACCCAGCCGTCGGAATAGACGAAGCCCTTGCGCGTGAACTCGGGCTTCAGCGGGGCGCCGGCGACGTGCTTGCGCAGGTCGACGGTGCGCGAGGGCGGCAGGACTTCGCGCCGCGCCAGGTGGTCGTAGAGGAACAGGCCGATGCGGATCATCCACACCGGGCGCATCGAGGGATCGTGCGGCATCACGAAGCGCAGCGGCCGCATGATGTGCGGCGCGCTCTTGAGCAGCACCTCGCGCTCGGCGAGCGCCTTGCGCACCAGCGAGAACTCGTTGTACTCGAGATAGCGCAGTCCGCCGTGGATGAGCTTGGTCGACGCCGACGAGGTATGCGAGGCGAGATCGTCCTTCTCGCAGAGGAGGACGCGGACGCCGCGGCCGGCGAGGTCGCGCGCGATCCCCGCGCCGTTGACGCCGCCGCCGACGACGACGACGTCGGCGCCGGCGCCGGCGGTGTCTGGGGGATCTGCGGTGGACGTCGGCATCGCGACTATTCTTGCATCGAGGAGACACGACGATGCCGCATCATCCCGCCCACCTACTCGCCCTCGACCAGGGCACCTCGAGCTCGCGCTCCATCGTCTTCGATGCGCAAGGGCGGATCGTGGCGCTGGCGCAGCGCGAATTCAGGCAGATCTTTCCCAAACCCGGCTGGGTCGAGCACGACCCGCGCGAGATCTGGGAGACGCAGATCGCGACCGCGCGCGAGGCGCTCTCCAAGTCGGGCCTCGCCGCGAACGAGATCGCGGCGATAGGCATCACGAACCAGCGCGAGACGACCATCGTGTGGAACCGCGCCAGCGGCGAGCCGCTAGTCAACGCCATCGTCTGGCAGGACCGGCGTACCGCGCCGGCGTGCGAAGCGCTGAAGCAGCGCGGCCTCGAAGCGACGTTCAGGGCCCGCACCGGGCTCGTCCTCGATGCCTACTTCTCCGGAACCAAGCTCGCCTGGATCCTCGACCACGTGCCCGGTGCACGCGCCGCGGCCGGGCGCGGCGAGCTCGCCTTCGGCACTGTCGATTCCTGGCTGATCTGGTTGCTGACCGGAGGCGCCGCCGACGCGACCCGCAAGAACGCCCAGCACGCGACCGACGCGAGCAACGCCTCGCGCACTTTGATGTTCGACATCCACGAAGGCGCGTGGAGCGACGAGCTGCTCGGCGCGCTCGGCATCCCGCGCGCGCTCCTGCCCGAAGTGCATGCGTCGAGCCATGTCTACGGACGAAGCGTTGCCGATCTCCTCGGCGCGTCGCTGCCGATCGGCGGCGTCGCCGGCGACCAGCAGAGCGCGCTGTTCGGCCAGGCGTGCTTTCGCCCCGGCCAGGTGAAGAACACCTATGGCACGGGCTGCTTCATGTTGATGAATACCGGCACCGTCGCCGAGACCTCGGCGCACGGCCTCATCACGACGCGCGCCGCGCAGGGCGCAGGACCGGCGCAGTACGCGACCGAAGGCAGCGTCTTCATCGGCGGCGCCGTCGTGCAGTGGCTGCGCGACGGTCTCAAGGCGATCAGCACGAGTGGCGAGGTCGGCCAGCTCGCCGAAAGCGTTCCCGATAACGGCGGCGTCATGTTCGTTCCCGCCTTCACCGGCCTCGGCGCGCCGTATTGGCAGCCCGACGCGCGCGGTGCCATCGTCGGCCTGACGCGCGGCTCGACGATCGCGCATATCGCCCGCGCCGCCCTCGAGTCGATCGCTTTCCAGAGCGCGGCGCTGCTCGAGGCGATGAGCAAGGACGCTGCCGCCGCGGGCGCAGCGCCGGTCGCCGAGCTGCGCGTCGACGGCGGCGCCTCGGCCAACGACCTGCTCATGCAGTTCCAGGCCGACCTGCTCGGCATCCCGGTGCTGCGGCCCAAGGTCATCGAGACGACGGCGCTCGGCGCGGCGTACCTCGCCGGCCTGAGCAGTGGCGTCTACGCCGGCACCGACGAGCTCGCCGCGCACTGGCAGATCGAGCGCACGTTCCATC
>DATMGW010000362.1:0-3167 GCA_035555295.1 Caldimonas sp. | reverse complement strand
GCGACGACGCACGGCACGCTGACGCTCGCCGCGAGCGGCGTGACGTCGACCTCGATCACGATCGCCGGCACGACGCCGGGCAACGCCGGCCTGGCCGCAGCGACGACGGCCTCGTCGCTGACCGGCACGGCCGTCTCGCTGATCGACATTTCGTCGGTCACGGGTGCCAACACGGCGCTGGCCTCGATCGACGCGGCGCTCGCCACGATCGATTCGACCCGTGCTTCGCTCGGCGCGATCCAGAACCGCTTCTCGTCGACGGTGCAGAACGTGCAGAACTCGGCGCAGAACGTCTCTGCCGCGCGCAGCCGGATCCAGGACGCGGACTTCGCCGCGGAAACGGCGAATCTGTCGCGCGCCCAGGTGCTGCAACAAGCCGGCACGGCGATGGTGGCGCAAGCCAACCAGATGCCGCAGCAAGTGCTCAAGCTCCTCCAGTAAGAGCGTCCCGGGCAGGGGGCGGCGGCGATTCGCCGCCCCCTTGCAAGACCAGAAGACGAAGGGCCGATCGGCAACGCCGGATCGGCCCTTCGTCTTCTCGCGGCGTCGAATTGGCGGGCGAAGCCTGCGCTTTTCGGAGGCTCTGGGCACTTGAGGTCTCTACAGAATGGCTGCACCGGGCCTTCAGGTCCGACTTGCAAGCCCAGGGAGAGCCTCCATGCCCCAGACGATCAACACGAACCTCTCGTCGCTGACCGCGCAGTACAACACCAGCCGGACGCAGAACGACCTCGCGACGGCGATCCAGCGGCTGTCGTCGGGCTTGCGCATCAACAGCGCCAAGGACGACGCCGCCGGGCTCGCGATCTCGAACCGCATGACGTCGCAGATCAACGGCCTCAACCAGGCGGCGCGCAATGCCAACGACGGCATCTCGCTGGCGCAGGTGGCAGAAGGCGCGCTCGGCTCCGTGTCCGACAACCTGCAGCGCATGCGCGAGCTGGCGGTGCAGTCGGCGAACGCGACTAACAGCCCGTCCGACCGCGCCGCGCTACAGCAGGAAGTCGCGCAGCTCGAGACCGAGATCGACCGCGTCGCGACGCAAACCCAGTTCAACGGCATCAACCTGCTCGACGGAACTTTCACGGCGCAGCAGTTCCAGGTCGGCGCCAACTCGGGGCAGACGATCGCCGTCTCCTCGATCGCCAGCGCCCGGGCCAGCGCCCTGGGCGTCTACCAGGGCTTCAACCTCACCAGCCAGTCGATCGGCACGGCGAACAACACGCCGCAGGCGCTGACCGTCACGGTCGGCGGCGGCGCGGCGATCGCGCTCGGCTCGGTCGCGATCGACGCCAAGGCGCAAGCCGCGGCGATCACGAGCGGCAACATCCCCGGCCTTGTCGCCACCGCGAACGCGACGAACGTTCCCGCTGGCGTCTCGACCGCAGCGGCGACGGGCGCGGGCACGGCGACCTACACGATCAATGGCGTCGCGATCTCGATCGCCGGCGTCAACGGCGCCGGCGCCCTGTCAAGCAACCGCGCCAACGCCGTCGCCGCGATCAACGCGCAATCGGCGGCAACCGGCGTCGTCGCCAGCGATACCGGATCGGGGATCGGCCTGACGGCCGCCGACGGACGCAACGTCTCGCTCGCCTACGCGGCGGGAACGTTCACCGGCTCGGCCGCAGCCGACTTCGGCCTCTCGGCGACGGCGCTGACCGGCGGAACGCTCAACCTCAGCTACTCGGCGCCGACCGGCACGAGCGGCAGCGTCGTCTTCGCCCAGGCCGGCGGCCTGAACAGCTCGACGGCGATCGCCAGCACCGGCACGGCCGTCAGCGCGATCGACATCTCGACCGTTGCCGGATCGAACGCGGCGCTGACGGCGATCGACGCGGCGCTGCAGACCGTCAACTCGACCCGGGCGGCGCTCGGCGCAGTGCAGAACCGCTTCTCGTCGACGATCCAGAACCTGCAGACCGGAAGCGAGAACCTCTCGGCTTCGCGCAGCCGCATCCAGGACGCCGACTTCGCCGCGGAAACGGCGAACCTGTCGCGCGCCCAGGTGCTGCAGCAGGCCGGCACGGCGATGATCGCGCAGGCCAACCAGCTGCCCCAGCAAGTGCTGCAATTGCTCAAGTGATCGCGGCCCGCCCGGACGTGCGGGCCGCGGCATCGCCTCCGGCCCGCATTCAAGTTTCGGGGACGAACTGCCGATAACCCAGCCATGGCGACGCGCCAGCTCGCCCCACCACGGCAGCGCCCGACATGACCACCATCACCTCGACGACCGGAACGATCTCGTCGGCCGGAATCGGCAGCGGACTCGACGTCAATTCGATCGTCACCTCGCTCATGGCGGTCGAGAGCCAGCCGCTGACCGCGCTGCAGACGAAGGCGACGACGCTGCAGACGAACCTGTCCGCGTTCGGCCAGGTGCAGTCGCTCGTCTCGTCGCTGCAGGACGCGGCCAAGCCGCTGTTCGACCCGAACTCCTTCGCCCTGACCAACACCAGCTCGACCGATCCGTCGAGCGTCAGCTCAGGAACGTCGACCGGCGCCGTTCCGGGCATATATTCGGTCGCCGTCTCGTCGCTCTCGGCCGGCCAGTCGCTCGTCAGCCAGACCGGCCAGTTCACGGACGGCACGAGCGTCGTCGGCACGGGCAGCCTGACGATCCGCCTGGGCACCTGGAACGCCGGCAACACCGCCTTCACGCCGCAAGCCGGCTCGTCGGACATCACGATCCCGATCGGCGCTTCCGCGGATACGCTTGCCGGCGTCCGCGACGCGATCAACGCCGCCAACGCCGGCGTCAGCGCGACCATCGTCACCGACGCGAGCGGTGCCCGGCTGGCGCTGCAGTCGAGCGCGACCGGCGCCGCGAACGGCTTTCGGATCAGCGTCGCCGACGCCGACGGCAACAACAGCGACGCCGCCGGCCTGTCGCGGCTGGCCTACGACCCGCAGAACGGTGCCGGCCAGATGACGCTCGCCCAGGCCGCGGCGAACACACAGGCGACGATCAACGGCATCGCCGTCACCTCGAGCAGCAACACGCTGTCGAGCGTGATCACCGGCATGAGCTTCAACCTGAACAAGACGACGACGCAGCCGGTGACGATCAGCGTCACCAACAACACCGCCGCGATCCAGAGCGACGTGACGGCGTTCGTCTCGGCCTACAACGCGCTGAACACCTTCCTCGCCACCGAGACCCACTA
>DATMGW010000361.1:0-2224 GCA_035555295.1 Caldimonas sp. | reverse complement strand
GACGAAGGCGCCCATGGTCGATTGATGGTCGATCGCCCGGTAGACGATCTTGCCGAACGGCGTCGTCACCGGCATGCCGCTGAACGCGGCAACGAGCTTTTCGGTGTCGGTCGACTTGGCGCGCTTCAGGCCTTCGGCAATCGACATGATGGTCGAGTAGCCGACCACCGAGCCGAGGCGCGGGTACTCGTTGTACTTGCGGAAGTAGGCGAGGAAGAACTTCTTGTGCTCTTCCGTCTGGATGCCGTAGTACGGGTAGCCGGTGACGATCCAGCCGACCGGCGCTTCTTCCCTCAGCGGCTCGATGTATTCGGGCTCGCCGGTGAGCAGGCTCACGACCTCGCGGCCCTTGAACAGCTCGCGCGTGTTGCCCTCGCGGACGAACTTCGAGAGGTCGGCGCCGAACAGTACGTTGAAGATCGCGTCTGGTTTCGCGTCGGCGAGCGCCTGCACGACGGCGCCGGCGTCGACGCGGCCGAGCGGCGTCGCCTGGTCGGCGACGAACTCGACGTCGGGCTGCGCCTTCTTCAGCATCGCCTTGAAGGTCGCCGCCGCCGACTGGCCGTATTCGTAGTTCGGGTAGATGAGCGCCCAGCGCTTCTTGTGCAGCTTCACCGCCTCGGGAACGAGCATCGCCACCTGCATGTAGGTGTTGGGGCGCAGGCGAAAGGTGTAGCGGTTGCCGTTCTGCCAGGTGATCTTGTCGGTGAGCGGCTCGGAGGCGAGGAAGAAGATCTTCTTCTGCTTCGCGAAGTCGGTGACCGCCAGGCCGATGTTCGACAGGAAGGTGCCGCAGATCAGCGCCACGCCTTCGCGCGAGACGAGCTCCTCGGCGACGCGGACGGCGTCGCCCGGGTTGGCGTTGTCGTCGCGCGAAATGACCTGCAGCTTCTTGCCGAGCACGCCGCCGGCAGCGTTGACCTCTTCGACGCCGAGCTCCCAGCCTTTCTTATACGGATCGAGGAAGGCGGGCTGCGCCTTGTAGCTGTTGATCTCGCCGATCTTGATCGTGTCCTGGGCGTGCACCGGCAGGAAAGCACCGAGCACGGCGAACGCCGCGGCGTAGAGGAGGGGCTTGCGCATGAAATGAGTCTCCGGTTCAGACCGCGATGTCGCTCGACTGGATGCGCTTGACGCCGGCCTTGGTCATCTGCTCCCACGCCGCCTTCAGCGAGCCGTTGAGGTCGATGCCGCGCGACGCGTCTTCGATCACCGAGGCCTTGAAGCCGGCCTTACGCGCGTCGAGCGCGGTCCAGGCGACGCAGAAATCGGTCGCCAGGCCGCAGATGTAGACGGTGTCGATGCCGTGCGCCTTCAGGTACGCAGCCAGGCCGGTCGAGGTCTTGCCGTCGGCTTCCATGAACGCCGAATAGCTGTCGGTCGACTGGTGGTAGCCCTTCCTGATGATGAGCTGCGCTTTCGGCAGGTTGAGGTCCTTGAGCAAGGCCGCATCCTGCGAGCCCTGGACGCAATGGTCGGGCCAGAGCACCTGGTTGCCGTACGAGAGCTTGGTCGTCTCGAACGGCTTCTTGCCGGCGTGCGCCGACGCGAAGGAGACGTGGCCGGCGGTATGCCAGTCCTGCGTGACGACGACGTTCTCGAAGGCCGGCGCGATCTTGTTGATGACCGGGACGACCTGCTCGCCGTCCTTCACGGGCAGAGTGCCGCCGGTGACGAAGCAGTTCTGCACGTCGATGACGAGGAGCGCGCTCTTGGCGTCGGGCTTGATCGCCGCGGCCGCGAAAGCGGCAGGCATCGCGCCGAGTGCGATCCAGCTCGCGCCGGCGAAGCCGACGTGGCGTACGAAATCCCTGCGTTGCATGTCCTTCATGGCTTCCTCCCAGATGACTGTCGTTGAATCGCCCGGCTCGTTCATGCACCTGCCGTGCTGACGTGCCCTCACCCTAACGCTGCCCGTCGAACTTCGCAATCTCACTGACCCGCAAGCCGCCGACGCGCTCGTGCGGACGCGGCCCGGTCGTCATCGCGATGACGAGCAGCATCTCGTTCGGTCGCGGCGAGTCGGCGACGCGCACCTCGAGCGTGTCGAAATGGCTGCGCACGTAGGCGGCGACGCGATGATGGATGGGGATGTCGATCGTCGTTCCGGCCGGGCCGATCTTCGTCGTCGAAGGGACGATCGCGTGCGAGCCTTCGAGCAGATCGCGCATGCCGTAGCCGCCGGGGACGTGCCAGAGAGCCCCGTGCTCGAGCTCGCCGGCGA
>DATMGW010000360.1:0-2728 GCA_035555295.1 Caldimonas sp. | reverse complement strand
GGCCGGCGGTGCCTCGGCCTCGGCAATCGCCTCGGCGAGGCCGCCGGTCTCCGCCTCTTTCAGCCGGTACGGACGCGCCCCGGCCGCGAGCTCGTAGGCGACGACGCCCAGGCTGTAGACATCGCTTGCCGTGCCGATGGCAAGGCCGCAGATCTGCTCGGGGCTGGCGTAGTCGGGCGTCAGGGCACGGCCGGAAAGTCGCGTCAGCTCGCCCGCTTCGGCGCCATCCTCTTCGAGCAGCTTGGCGATGCCGAAGTCGAGCAAGCGCACTCCGCCGTCCTCGGTGACGAGGATGTTCGATGGCTTCAGGTCGCGATGCACAACCAGGCGCGTGTGCGCGTGCGCGACCGCAGCGGCGACCTGCAGGACGAGCGCGAGCCGTTGCCGCAGCGACAAGTCGTGCGTCTCGCAATAGCGATCGATCGGCAGGCCGGCGACGTATTCGAGCGCGAGGTAGGGGCGGCCGAGCTGATCGACACCGGCATCGTAGAGACGGGCGATGTGCGGATGCTCGAGCGACGCGAGGATGTCGCGCTCGCGCGCCAGCCGCGCGGTGAGTCCGGGCGCCCAGCCGATATGCGGCAGCTTGAGCGCGACCTGGCGGCGCGGCTGCGCATCGGCGCGCTCGGCGAGCCAGACCGTCCCCATTCCGCCGCGGCCGATTTCGCTGAGCAGGCGGTACGGACCGATGAGATCGCCGGACAATGTCCGAGCGAGCGCGTCTGCCTCGCCGTCCAGTGGCGGCGGATCGAAGCGGGGCAGGGTGTCCAGCAAGGCACCCGTTTCCATGCCGGGGCCGGTCGCAAGCAGGCGGGCCAGCGTGTCACGGTGTACCGCCTTGTCCGCCGGCAGCGAGGCGAGCCACGCGCCGCGCTCCGCCTCGATGAGGCCGAGCGCTTCGTCGAGGAGCGCGCTCAGCTCCGGCCAGGCGTCGTGAAGGTTGCCGATGTCCATCGGACCGCGCTCAATGGCGCATCGACGCGGCGAGCAGGAGACGCGCTTTTTCCCAGTCGCGGCGCACCGTGCGCACGCCGACCTCGAGCGCTTCGGCGATCTCGGCGTCGGCGAGGCCGCCGAAGTAGCGCATCTCGACGACCTGCGCCAGGCGCGCGTCGAGCGCGGCGAGATCGCCGAGCGCTTCGTGAACGGCGAGCACCTGATCCTCGCCGGCGGGCAGGCCGTCGATCAGAGCGCTGTCGAGGGTGACGCGGTGCACCCCGCCGCCGCGCCGCTCGGCGTGCCGGGCGCGCGCGAAATCGACGACGATCGAGCGCATGGCGCTCGCCGAATAGGCGAGGAAGTGGACCCGGTCGGCCGGCTGCAGGCGAGCCGCGGCGGCGAACTTCAGGTAGCACTCGTTGACCAGCGACGTGGTGTCGAGCAAAGTGCCGCGATCGTCGCGGGCGAGGCGCTTGCGGGCGATCCGGCGCAGCTCCGGATAGAGCGCCTCGAACAGCGCTGCAAGGGCGCGCGGTTCGCCCTGCTTCGCATCGCGCAACAACTTGGTGATGTCGCCCATCGCAGCTCGGGTCGCGCGCCGGGCGGCGGCGGTCAACGGCTCAGCCGCGCGCGATGGCGCGCGATCTCGCTCTTCACCCGGGCCGGAGCGGTTCCGCCTTCGACGTCGCGCGCCGCGATCGAACCGCGCAGCGTCAGCACGCCGTGCACGTCGGAGCCGATCGCCGGATGAAAGCCCTGCAAGGTCGCCAGCGTCAGCTCGTCGAGCGCCACGCCCTGCTGGATCGCGTGCTTGACGGCGTGCGCGACCGCTTCGTGCGCGTCGCGGAACGGGACGCCTCTCCTGACGAGGTAGTCGGCCAGGTCGGTCGCCGTCGCGTAGCCTTTCGCGGCGGCGGCTTCCATCGCCGCAACCTTGACGACGATGCCGGGAACGAGCTCGCCGAAGATGCGCAGCGTGTCCTTGAGCGTGTCGACCGTGTCGAAGAGCGGCTCCTTGTCTTCCTGGTTGTCCTTGTTGTAGGCGAGCGGCTGGCCCTTCATCAGGACGATCAGGCTCATCAGGTGGCCGGCGACGCGGCCGGTCTTGCCGCGCGCCAGCTCGGGAACGTCGGGGTTCTTCTTCTGCGGCATGATCGACGAGCCGGTGCAGAAGCGGTCCGGCAGCTCGATGAAGCCGAAGCCCTGGCTCATCCAGAGGACCAGCTCTTCGCTGAAGCGCGAGACGTGGACCATGCTGAGGCTCGCCGCGGCGACGAACTCGATCGCGAAGTCGCGGTCGCTTACCGCGTCGATGCTGTTGCGGCAGATGCCGTCCATGCCGAGGGCGCGGGCGACCGCTTCGCGGTCGAGCGGAAACGTGGTTCCGGCGAGCGCCGCGGCGCCGAGCGGCAGCCGGTTGGTGCGCCGGTGCACTTCGGCCATGCGCTCGGCGTCGCGCGAGAACATCTCGACGTAGGCGAGCAGGTGGTGTGCGAGGGAGACCGGTTGCGCGACCTGCAGGTGGGTCAGGCCGGGCAGGATCGTCTCGGTATGCTGCTCGGCGAGCGCGACGAGCGCGAGCTGCAGCTCGGCGAGGAGCGCGCCGATCGCGCCGATCTCGTCGCGCAGCCACAGGCGCACGTCGGTCGCGACCTGGTCGTTGCGCGAGCGGCCGGTGTGCAGGCGCTTGCCGGCGTCGCCGGCGACCTCGACCAGGCGCGCCTCGATGTTGAGGTGGACGTCCTCGAGCTCGAGCCGCCAGACGAAGGCGCCGCTTTCGATCTCGCCA
>DATMGW010000359.1:0-18836 GCA_035555295.1 Caldimonas sp. | reverse complement strand
AGATCGTTCAGATGCTGGATCGCCCCTGCCGCGTCGAGCGTCGCCGAGATCACGCACAGGCCGCCCAGGACGTTCGTCGTGCCGAAGCGGCTCGTCAGGTCGTCGAGGTGGCGCATGCCGTTGAGCAGGGGCAGGATCGCCGTATCGCTTCCCACCGCGGGAGCGAACGAGGCCATCGTCGCGGCGAGGTCGTAGGCCTTGCAGGCGACGATCACGACGTCGAAGGTCGAGGCGATCGTCTCGGCCAGCAGGTACGGCGGCGGGGGGAGCGCCAGGTCGCCGAACCGGCTCCTGATGACGAGCCCCGTCTTGCGCAGCGCCTCGGCTCGACCGGGCCGCAGCAGGAAGGTCACGTCGTGCCCGGCCTCGAGCAAGCGACCGCCGAAATATCCGCCCAGGGCGCCTGCTCCCACGACCAGGTAGCGCATGCCGACTCTCCCGTTGTTCTCCCGACCTGTCTTATAGCGGCGTCCGTCGCCGCGTGCGGATCGCTGCCTATACTGCCTCGCGAGGCGGGAGCGTCGATTGGCAAAGCGCTGGAACGGATGGGGCCGCGACACCGAAGACCACGCGCTCGGTGAGCGTTCGCGCCGCTTCCTCGCCGGGCGCATCGGCGCCGCGACGCCGGCCGCGAGCGCAACGCGCGAAGCCGCGCTGCGTTCGGTCCGCGCCAGCCGCCTGCCTGCGGCGACGCAGCACTTCGTCAGCGACGCCGCGACGCGCCTCGATCACGCTTTCGGGCAGAGCATGCCCGACTGGATCGCCGTGCGCAGCGGCCGGGTCGAACGCTGCGCCGACGGCGTCGCCTTTCCCGCGTCGCACGAGGAAGCGCAAGCGGCTCTCGACGAAGCGCGAAGGCTCGGCGCGATCGTCATCCCGTACGGCGGCGGGACGAGCGTGGTCGGGCACCTGCGCGTTCCCGACGGCGATCGACCGGTCGTCAATATTTCGCTCGAAAAGCTCGCCGCGCTGCAGGCGCTCGATGCGACGAATCTCACGGCGCGCTTCGGCGCCGGCGTGCCCGGCCCGGCGGTCGAAGCTGCGCTCGCGCCGCTCGGCCTGACCCTCGGCCACTTTCCGCAATCGTTCGAGCTGTCGACGGCGGGCGGCTGGGTCGTGACGCGCTCGTCGGGGCAGCAGTCGCTGCGTTACGGCCGCATCGAGCAGCTCTTCCACGCTGGCCGCCTGGCGACGCCGCGCGGAACGCTCGCGGTCGGAGGCTGGCCCGCGTCGAGCGCCGGACCCGACCTGCGCGAGGCCGTGCTCGGCAGCGAGGGGCGCCTGGGTCTGCTCACCGACGTGAGCTTGCGGGTGCGGCCGCGGGCCGCGCACGAGCGCTTCCACGCGATCTTCTTTCCGCACTGGGAAGCGGGCCTGCAGGCGGTGCGCGAGCTCGCGCAAGGCGGCGCGGCGCTGTCGATGCTGCGCTATTCGAGCGCCGTCGAAACCGAGACGCAGCTGGCTCTCGTCGAAGGTCACGAGCGTGCCTTGGCCTGGCTCGCGCGCTACCTGCGCTGGCGCGGCGTCGGCGCGGGCGCCTGCCTGCTGATGGCGGGAGTGACCGGGAGCGAGCGCGAGACGCGGCAGGCTCGCGCGGCGTTGCTCGACTGCGCGCGGCGCCATCGCGGCGTCCACGCCGGCACATCGATCGGCAGCAGCTGGGCGAAGAACCGCTTTCGCGCGCCGTACCTGCGCAACAGCCTGTGGGACGCCGGCATCGCCGTCGAAACGGTCGAGACCTGCGTTCCCTGGAGCGCGGCCGGCGCGATGCTCGACGCGATCGAGAGCGCCGGTCGTGCGGCGCTCGCCGCCGAGGGCGAGCGCGTCCATGCGTTCACGCATCTGTCGCACGTCTACCGGCAGGGCTGCAGCGTCTATACGACCTTCGTCTACCGCCTCGCCGCCGATCCCGACGCGAACCTCGAGCGCTGGCGGCGGCTGAAGAGCGCGGCGTCGCAGGCGATCGTCGCCTGCGGTGGAACGATCAGCCACCAGCACGGCGTCGGCACCGATCACGCGCCGTACCTGGCGGCGGAAAAGGGCGAGCTCGGGATGGACCTGTTGCGCGCGATGGCGAACGAGCTCGACCCGACCGGGATGATGAATCCCGGCAAGCTCTACGCGTGAAGATCGACGCCCGCGTCGACCTGCTCGTCGTCGGCGGCGGGATCACCGGCGCCGCGGTGCTGCACGAAGCGAGCTTGCGCGGCCTGAAATGCCTGCTCGTCGAGCGCGACGATTTCGCCAGCGGCACCTCGTCGTGGTCGTCGAAGCTGATCCACGGTGGAATGCGCTACCTGAAGTCGGGGCAGTGGCGGATGACGCTCGAGTCGGTGCGCGAGCGCGAGCGGCTGCTCGTCGAGCGGCCGGGACTGGTCGAGGCGCAGCCGTTTCTCATGCCGGTCTTCGCCGGGCAACGGCCCGGGCCGACGGCGCTGGCGGCGGCGTTCTGGATCGCCGACCGGATGGCCGGCCGGCGCACGGCACGGCGCGTCGCTGCGGTGGAGGCGCTGGCGATCGAGCCGTTGCTCGCGGCCGACCGGTTGCGCGCCGCGATCGACTTTCGCGACGGCGTCGTCGACGACGCGCGGCTCGTCCTGCGCCTCGTCTTCGATGCGGTCGGGCGCGGTGCCGGAGCGCTCAATCACGTCGAGGCGACGCTCGTCGAGGAAGACGGCCGCATCGTCGGCGCGCGTCTCGTCGATCGCCTGGAAGGAGGCGCTGCGCAGGAGGTGCGCGCCGACGTCACCGTGCATGCGGCCGGGGTTCACGCCGGCGCCGCACCGGGAGCGCCGCTGCTGCGGCCGCTGCGCGGCAGCCACCTGGTGTTTCCGCACGCCGCGCTGCCGCTGCGCCGCGCCCTCGCCTGGCTGCACCCGCACGACCGAAGGCCGGTGTTCGCGCATCCGTGGGAAGGCGCGGTCGTCGTCGGCACGACCGATATCGATCATCCGGTCGCCGATGTACCGGCGACGATCTCGCGCGCCGAGTGCGACTATCTCGTCGATGCGTTGCGCGCCGTCTTTCCGCGCCTCGCCATCGACGTGTCGAAGGCGCTGGCTCCCTTCTCGGGGCTGCGCGCGATCGTCGTCGCGCCGGGCGAAGAGCACCGGCCGCCTTCGGCGATGGGCCGCGATTCGGCGCTGTGGGTCCGGCCGGGGCTCGTCGGCATCACCGGCGGCAAGCTGACGACGCATCGCGCCACGGCGCTCGAGGTGCTGCGCGAAGTCGCGAAGCAGGGCGTCGCCGTTGCCGCCGCAGCCGACGCGCAACGGTCGCAGGCGGCGGCCGCGACGACCCGCATGCAAGGCCGCCTCGGCGACCGGGGCGCCGCCTGGGTCGCGGCGCGGCCGGCCGACGAACAGCGGCCGCTCCTCGGCACGCCGTACACGCTCGCCGAGCTGCGCTGGTCGATGCGCTTCGAGCAGGTGCATCGGCTCGACGACCTGCTCATGCGTCGCGTTCGCCTCGGTCTCGTCGCCCCGAACGGTGGCGCGGCGCTCCTGCCGATGCTCGAAGCGCCGTGTCGCGACGATCTCGGCTGGAGCGCCGCGCGCTGGGCCGACGAGGCGGCGCGCTACCGGGAAAACTGGGCCTCGCGACACGCTCCGCCGGCCGACAATCGCCGCCCATGACGGCCGACCTGCTGCTCGCCATCGACGTCGGCACGCAAAGCGTGCGCGCGCTCGCCTTCGACCGTTCGGGAACGATGCAGGCGCGCTCGCAGGTGCTCTTCGATCCGCCCTTCGACGCACCGCAACCGGGCTGGGCCGAGAAGGACGCGCTCTCGTATTGGCAAGCGCTCGTCGCCAGTTGCCAGGCGCTCTGGAAAGGTGGCAAGGTCGTGCCCGAGCGCATCGCCGGGCTGGCGTTGACGACGCAGCGCGGAACGGTCGTCTGCGCGCGCGAAGACGGCACGCCGCTCCGCCCGGCGATCGTCTGGCCCGATCAGCGCTTGTGCTCGGCGCCGCCGCCGATGGGCGCGTTCTGGAACCTGCTCTTCGGCGTCGCCGGCGCCGGCGAGCTGATGCGCCAGCTGCAGCGCCAGGCCGAGGCCAACTGGCTCGCGCAGCATGAGCCCGAGCTGTGGCGAAAGACCGAACGCTTCACCTTGCTCTCGGGCTGGTTGACGCACCGGCTGGTCGGCGAGTGGTTCGACTCGGCGGCCTGCCAGGTCGGCTACCTCCCCTTCGACTACAAGCGCCAGGCGTGGGCGCGCAAGAGCGACTGGCACTGGAAGGCGCTCGCGATCCGCGCTTCGCAATTGCCGCGCCTCGTGGCTCCGGCCGCGCGCCTCGGCAGCCTGAGCGATGCGGCGGCCGCCGAGCTCGGCCTGCCGCGCGCCATGCCCGTCATCGCCGCCGCCGCCGACAAGGCCTGCGAAGTGCTCGGCTGCGGCGCGCTCGAGCCCGACACGGCGCACCTGTCGTTCGGCACGGCGGCGACGATCAACACGACGCAGCCGGCGTACGTCGAAGTGCAGCGCCTGCTGCCGGCGTATCCGGCGGCTTTGCCCGGAGCGTTCAACACCGAGATCCACATCCAGCGCGGCTTCTGGCTCGTCAGCTGGTTCAAGAACGAGTTCGCGCATCGCGAGCAAGCGCTCGCGGCCGAGCGCGGGGTGAGCGTCGAATCGTTGTTCGACGCGCTCATCGCCTCGGTGCCGCCGGGCTCGATGGGCCTGACGCTGCAACCCTACTGGTCGCCCGGCCTGCGCGACCCGGGCCCCGAAGGCAAGGGCGCGATCATCGGCTTCGGCGACGTGCACACGCGGGCCCACGTCTATCGGGCGATGATCGAAGGCCTGGCTTACGGGCTGCGCGCCGGCCGCGAGCTGATCGAGGCGCGCATCAAGAAGAAGGTCGTGCGCCTCGTCGTTTCGGGCGGCGGCGCGCAAAGCGACGGCGCGATGCAGATCGCCGCCGACGTGTTCGG
Organism: Caldimonas sp.; assembly: GCA_035555295.1. Taxonomy (GTDB): domain Bacteria; phylum Pseudomonadota; class Gammaproteobacteria; order Burkholderiales; family Burkholderiaceae_C; genus Schlegelella_A. The sequence goes on along the minus strand of DATMGW010000359.1, from coordinate 13,901 downwards.
CCTCGCCGCCGAGCGGCCGCAGGTCGCCGAGGCCTCGTCGCTGGGCGCGGCGATGCTCGCCGCCGTCGGCCTCGGCTGGTACCCGGACGTACCGAGCGCCGCGCGTGCGATGGCGCGGACCGGCCAGCGCTTCGAGCCGCAGCCGGCGGCGGTGCGCACCTACGATGCGCTCTATCGCGAGGTGTATCGGCCGATGTACAAGCAGCTCGCGCCGCTGTACCGCCGCATCCGCGCGATCACGGGGTATCCCGCGTAGGGCGGTGCTCGTCAGGCACGACCTCGGATGGACCGGTTTTCCGCCATCGACACCTTCGTCCGCGTCGCCGAATCGCGCAGCTTCGCCGAGGCGGCGCGGCAGATGCGGGTCTCCCGCTCGGTCGTCACGTCGCGCATCCAGCAGCTCGAGAGCTTCGTCGGTGCGCCGCTCTTTCATCGCAACACGCGCAGCGTCAGGCTCTCCGAGCTCGGCCACACGTTCCTGCGCGATTGCGCCGAGCTGGTCGGCCGGACCAACGAAGTGGTCGACCAGATGCGCGAGGCGACGACCTCGCCGACCGGGCGCTTGCGCGTTCACGCGCTGCCCGGCTTCGTGCTCGGGCATCTGGCTCGCGTGCTGCAGGAGTTCCAGGCGCGCTATCCGCAGATCGTTCTCGACATGATCGTCAACGACGCGGCGATCGATCCGGTAAAGGAAGGCTTCGATTGCGCGCTGCAGATCTTCCCGCCGCGGTCCGAAGAGCTGGTGTCGAAGAAGCTGTTTCCGGTGCGGCGCGTCTTCTGCGCGTCGCCCGAATACGTGCGCCGACACGGAACGCCGCGCCTGCCTCGCGACCTGATGGGGCATCGCCTCGGCTGGTACTCGGGCTATCCGACGCGCGAAAGGCTCGCCTTCCACGGCCCGGGGCCGGTCGTCTCGCTGGAGATGAAGCCGGTGCTTCTGACGAACAGCGTGCACCTGCTGCGCGAGTACGCTCTCGAGCACGCCGGGATCGTCTGCGTGCCGACGCTGGTCGCTTCCGAGGCCGTGCTGTCGGGCGCGCTCAAGCTCGTCCTGCCCGAGCACCTGCTCAGCTCGTTCTGGCTGTCGGTCTTCTACCCGACCACTGCGCGCAGCTCGCTCAAGCTCAAGCTGTTCCTCGAGACGCTCGACAAGAGCTTCGCCGGCATGCCGCCCTGGGATCGCGCGCTGATCGACCGCGGCTTGCTGCCGGCGACGATCATCGAATAGAGAGTTCGGGTTTACCCCGTTGATTGTTCTCGTTCGCCAAACAATCAGGTCGTGGCTCCCCGTCTAGCCGGCCGGCCCAGCGCTGCCTAGACTCCCCCTCGATCGCAGTGTAGATGCGGCGCTCCACCCGCCGCCCACCGAAACGGAGACGCGTCATGACAAGCACCAGGTACCACACCGTGTTCGGATCTCTAGACCGCTACGAGAAGGGCGGCGTGCAGATCATCGGCGACGACGTCAGGCACTACGCGTTCTCGAACTGCTTCGAGATCGCGGGCAAGGCCAGACCGTACGAGAAGGTCGTGTTCGGGCAGAACCAGATCTACGTCCTCGAGACGATCCGCGCCGAAGGCAACTCGCCCTGGTACACGTGCGCGCACGACGAGTTCGCCCTGTGCATGGACGGCGAAGTCGAGGTGCACCTCGTCAAGCTCGGCCCTGAGCAGACCGTTCCCGACCCCGAGCACAACGGCGCCGTGCTCGTGAAGGGCGAGCCGAAGGGCGCGCGCATGGGCTGGCTGAAGATCAGGCGCGGCCACCAGGCGATGCTGCCGAAGAACACCGCCTACCAGTTTCGAAGCAGCAAGCCGGCGGTCCTGATCCAGCAGACCTGCAAGGGCGACCTCAGCGTCGAGCGTTGGGCCGAGATCTGCCAGACCGCCTGAACGCCGCAACGAATTTCGGAGACAGCACCATGAACGCACCCGCAGAACTCGCCCATGTCGTCGCCAGCGCTCCCGACAAGACGCTCGGCTACAAGAGCTTCACGCTCGGCAGCTTCACCTTCCGCCGCGACGAGTACTTCGCCCACATCAGCTGGAAGACACGCGACGGCCGGCCGCTTTCGCACACGATGGACGCCGGCAATTTCCTGCGCGCCCTGATGCGCGACGTCGCCTGGGGCTTCTTCTACGGCTGGGTCAACTTCGACCACGTGCTCGGCACGGTCAACAAGTACACCTCGGTCGACCTCTACGCCGGCTCGTACAACGCGACGATGAAGGAGGCCGGAGTCGACCTGCTCGAGAACTTCCCGACCGAGCAGATCCGCGCCACCTTCGAGCAGATGCTCGACGACTGGACCAACGAGACCTTCGACCCGTTCTCGGCTCCGCAGGAGACCGGCACGCCGTACGGCCGCAAGAACGGCAACAACACGAAGAAGATCACGCGGGCGCGCGAGCTCGCCAAGCGCTGCGTCGGCATGAAGGACGACCTGCCGCTGCGCAGCGACGTGCGCGGCGCACCGATCAACCGCGCTTTCGCCGACGTGGTGCAGGACGAGCCCGAGCTGCATCCCGAGCCCGGCTTCGAGAACGAGGTCCACGCCTTCAACCTGTTCGCCTTCCTGAGCCGCTCGCAGGTGACGTGGAATCCGAGCTTCACCTCGGTCGTGAAGTACAGCTTCATGTGCCCGACGACCGAAGAGCACATCCTGCCGATCATCCACGGCAACGACAGGGTCGAGTGGTTCTTCCAGATGTGCGACGAGATCCACTGGGACTGCGCCGACAAGAACACCGGCAAGCCCCTGGCCCGCGTCATCATGAAGGCCGGCGACATGGCGGCGATGCCGGCTTACTGCCGGCATCAGGGCTACAGCCCGAAGCGCTCGATGCTGCTCGTCTGGGAGAACGGCTCGCCGACCCTGGTCTACGAGATCCAGAAAGGCGAATCGCCCGAAGTGCCTGTGCAATTCTGAGCATCGGGCCGAGGAACTCGAACATGCAACTCGCGGACCCGCAGGCCGCGGCGGGCTTGGGCACGCCGATCCGGCACCAGCTCTTCATCGACGGGCGCTTCGTAGACGCCGAGTCGGGCGAGACGCTGGCGACGCTGAACCCGCACGACAACTCGACGATCGCCGAGGTCGCGCTCGCCGGCCGCGCCGATATCGACAAGGCCGTCGCCGCTGCGGAGCGCGCGTTCCCGGCGTGGAGCCGGATGGCGGCGGCCGACCGCGGCCGCATCCTGCTCAGGCTCGCCGAGCTGATCGAAGCTCGCACCGAAGAGCTGGCGCGCCTCGAATCGCTCGACACCGGTCACCCTTTGCGCGACTCGCGTAGCCTCGACGTGCCGCGCACGGCGGCTTGCTTTCGCTACTTCGGCGGCATGGCCGACAAGTTCCAGGGCGACGTCGTCCCTGTCGAAGCGGGCTTCCTGAACTATCTGCTGCGCGAGCCGGTCGGCGTCGTCGGCCAGGTCGTGCCGTGGAATTTCCCGCTCATGTTCACGAGCTGGAAGATGGCGCCGGCGCTCGCCGCGGGCAACTGTATCGTCATGAAGCCGGCAGAGATCACGCCGCTGTCGAGCCTGAGGATCGCCGAGCTGATGCAGGAGGCGGGCCTTCCCGACGGCGTCGTCAACATCGTTCCGGGGCTCGGCAGCGTCGCCGGGCAGTACATCGCCGAGCACGAGCGTATCGCCAAGGTCGCCTTTACCGGATCGACGGCAACCGGGCGGCGCATCGTCCAAGCCAGCGCCGGGAACCTGAAGAAGGTGCAGCTCGAGCTCGGCGGCAAAGGCGCGAACATCGTCTTCGCCGACGCGAACCTCGCCGCCGCGGTGAACGGCTCGGCCTGGGCGATCTTCCACAACCAGGGACAGGCCTGCATCGCCGGTTCGCGCCTTGTGCTGCACGAGAAGGTCGCCGACGAGTTCCTCGACAAGTTCACCGCGCTCGCGAAGTCGATCAGGCTCGGCAACCCGCTCGACGCGGCGACCGAGATGGGGCCGCTGACGAGCGCGCAGCACCGCGACCGTGTCCTCGCCTACGTCGACGTGGCGCGCGAAGAAGGCGGCACCGTGCTCGCCGGCGGCAAGGCACCGGCGGCGAGCGAGCTGGCGCGCGGCTGCTATGTCGAGCCGACGATCGTCAAGGCGTTGAGCTTTCGCGACCGCGTCGCCCAGGAAGAGGTCTTCGGCCCATTCGTCACTGTGCTCACCTTCGCCGACGACGCCGAAGCGCTGCAGATCGCCAACGGCACCGACTATGGCCTCGGCAGCGGCCTGTGGACGCGCGACCTGCAACGCGCCCATCGCTTCGCTCGCGACTTGCGCGCCGGAATGGTCTGGATCAACAGCTACAAGCGCGTCAACCCGGGGTCTCCCTTCGGCGGCGTCGGCCAGTCGGGTTACGGCCGCGAGATGGGGTTCGACGCGATGCGCGAATACACGCAGGTCAAGAGCGTGTGGGTCAACGTCGACGCGCAGATCCCGCCCTGGTACCCGCGCTGAATCGCAAGGCCCGGCATGACGCCCTTCACCTACACCGCGCAGCCGTCGCGCGTCGTCTTCGGCGCGGGGGCGTTGCAACATCTCGGGCGCGAGATCGAGGCGCTCGGCGCGCGCCGCGCGCTCGTCCTCTCGACACCGGAGCAGGCCGAATCCGCACGTCGCGTCGCCGCGCTGCTCGGTGCGCGCGCCGCCGGCATCTACGCTGAGGCACGCATGCACGTGCCGATCGAGACGGCGCGTGCCGCACGCGAAGAGGCGCGCCGCCTGGGCGCCGACTGCGCCGTCGCGATCGGCGGTGGATCGACGATCGGGCTCGGCAAGGCGATCGCGCTCGAAGCCAGTCTGGAGGCCGGCTTTCCGATCCTCGCCATTCCGACCACCTATGCCGGCAGCGAGATGACGCCGATCTACGGCCTCACAGAAGGCGGCGTGAAGAAGACCGGGCGCGACCTGCGCGTGCTGCCGAAGACGGTGATCTACGACCCCGAGCTGACGCTGACGCTGCCACTCGGCCTGACCCTCACCAGCGCGCTCAACGCGATCGCGCACGCCGCCGAAGGCCTCTATGCTCACGACGGCAATCCGGTCCTCGCGCTGATGGCCGAAGAAGGTATCCGCGCCGCGGCGGCCGCGCTACCGCGGCTCGCCGCCAACCCGGGCGACATCGAGGCGCGCGGCGGCACGCTCTACGCGGCGTGGCTCTGCGGCACGGTGCTCGGCAACGTCTCGATGGGCCTGCATCACAAGCTCTGCCACACGCTGGGCGGCACCTTCAACCTGCCGCACGCCGAGGTGCACACGGTGATCCTGCCGCATGCGCTGGCCTACAACGCCGCCGCCGCTCCTGAAGCGATGCAGCGCGTCGCGCGCGCCCTCGGTGTCGCCGGCGGCCCGCTCGCCGCGGCCTCGGGCGTCTACAACCTGGCACGCGAGCACGGCGCGCCGATCGCGCTGCGCGACATCGGAATGCCCGCCGACGGACTCGACCGCGCCGCGGATCTCGCCGTGCAGACGCCCTATCCGAACCCGCGTCCATTGGATCGCTCGAGCATCCGCGAATTGCTGCAGCACGCCTTCGACGGCAAGCGCCCCGGCTGAGGCGGCGCCGCCTTTTTCTTTCGCACCACAACATCACAGAGGAGACCGCATGACACTCGATCGCAGAACCTTCATCCAGGCCGCTGCGGCGCTGGCATCGCTCGACGCCACACGAGTCGCCTTCGCCGCCGACACGGTGAAGATCGGCTACGTCTCGCCGCAGACCGGGCCGCTCGCACCGTTCGGCGAAGCCGACAAGTGGGTCATCGACCAGATGAAGACGGCGTTCACGGGCGGCCTCCTGATCGGCGGCAAGAAGCACGACGTGCAGATCATCCTGAAGGACAGCCAGTCGAACCCGAACCGCGCCGGCGAGGTCGCGAACGACCTGATCCTGAAGGACAAGGTCGCCTTGATGCTCACCGCGGGAACACCTGAAACCGCGAACCCGGTGTGCGACGCCTGCGAGCTGAACCAGGTGCCCTGCGTCTCGAGCGTCGTGCCGTGGCAGCCCTGGTTCTTCGGCCGCAAGGGCGATCCGGCAAAGGGCTTCGAATACACGTATCACATGTTCTGGGGCCTGGAGGACGTGATCGCGAATTTCACGAACGGCTGGAACAGCGTCAAGACGAACAAGAAGGTGGGGGGCCTCTTTCCCAACGACGGCGACGGGAACGCCTGGGGCGACAAGGAGCTCGGCTTTCCGAAGCCGCTCGCGGCGCAGGGCTACATGCTCACCGACCCCGGACGCTTCCAGAACGGGACGCAGGACTTCTCGGCGCAGATCGCCGCATTCAAGAAGGACGGCGTCGAGATCGTCACCGGCGTCGTCATTCCGCCCGACGCCAAGACCTTCCTGGCGCAGGCGCGCCAGCAAGGCCTCAAGCCCAAGGTCATCACGCTGGGCAAGGCGCTGCTTTTCCCCGGCGCAATCGAAGCGCTCGGCGATCTCGGTGACGGCCTCACCACCGAGGTATGGTGGAGCCCGTCGCATCCGTTCACCTCGTCGCTCACCAAGCAGAGCGCGAAGGCGCTCGCCGACGCATACGAAGCCGGTGCGAAGAAGCAGTGGACGCAGCCGATCGGCTTCGCCCACGCGCTCTTCGAAGTCGCCGCCGACGCCCTCAAGCGGAGCAAGAGCCTGGGCGCGAAGGACGTCCGCGACGCCGTCGCGGCGACGAGCATGAGCACCGTCGTCGGCCCGGTGAAGTGGGGCGGCCCCGGCCCGTTCAAGAACGTCAGCAAGACGCCGCTCGTCCTCGGCCAGTGGGGCAAGGGCAAGAAGTACAAGATGGAGCTGACGATCGTCAACGACGAAGCAGCGAAGAACATCCCGACCGGAGGAACGATGCGGGCGATGTGAGAGCAGGTCGCCCGGGCCCGCGGACGGATCGTCGATGTCGCTGCTCGCGCTGCATTCGGTCGCGAAGTCCTACGGCGCGCTCAAGGTCACGGACGACATCTCGCTCGCGGTCGCCGAGGGCGAGACGCTCGGCATCCTCGGGCCGAACGGCGCCGGCAAGACGACGCTTTTCAACCTGATCTCGGGCGACGTGCGCTGCGATCGCGGCAGCGTGGTCTACGACGGGCGCGACATCACGGCGCTGAAGCCGCACCAGCGCTGCCGCCTCGGCCTCGGTCGCAGCTACCAGGTGCCGCAGCCGTTCGCGCACATGACGGTGTTCGAGAACCTCGTCACTGCAGCGTGCTTCGGCGGCCGCCAACCCGAGCGCGAAGCCTGGGACACGGCGCAGGGCGTGCTGCACCAGACCGGCCTCGTGGCGCAGGCCAACAAGCCGGCCGGCGGCCTGACGCTGCTCGACCGCAAGCGCCTCGAGCTGGCGCGGGCGCTGGCGACGCGGCCCAAGCTGCTGCTCCTCGACGAGATCGCCGGCGGCCTGACCGAGCACGAGGCGGCGGCGCTCGTCGCCGAGCTGAAGCGCATCAAGGCTTCGGGTGTGACCATGATCTGGATCGAGCACGTCGTCCGCGCCTTGCTGGCGCTGGCCGACCGCCTCTTCGTCATCAACTTCGGCTGCAAGCTCGCCGAGGGCGATCCGCATGCGGTGATGGCCGACGCCGAGGTACGGCGCGTCTACATGGGGCTCGAGGTGTGAGCGCATGACTCGACTGCTCGAAACGACCGGCCTGGTCGCCTTCTACGGCGACGCGCAAGCGCTCTTCGGCATCGACTTCGAGCTCTCGGCGGGCGAGATCGTCGCCGTCATCGGCGCCAACGGCGCCGGCAAGAGCACCTTCATGAAGTCGCTCACCGGGCTCGTCAAGAGCGAGCGCGAGCAGATCCGCTTCGGGGGCGCGGCGATCGGCGGCCTTCCGCCGGCCGAGATCGTGCGCCGCGGCATCGCCCTCGTTCCCGAGGGCCGGCGCCTTTTCGCGAGCCTGTCGGTCGAGGAGAACCTGAAGATGGGGGCGACCGCGAAGCGGCGCGGGCCCTGGCATCTCGAACGCATCTATCGCCTCTTTCCGATCCTCGCCGACAAGCGCGCCGAGCCGGCGACGGCGCTCTCCGGCGGCCAGCAGCAGATGGTCGCGATCGGCCGCGCCCTGATGAGCAACCCGAGCCTGCTGCTCTGCGACGAGCTGAGCCTGGGACTCGCGCCGATCGTCATCAAGGAGATCTACGACGCGCTGCCGGCGATCTGCGCCGAAGGAATGAGCATCGCCGTCGTCGAGCAGGACGTCTCGATGGCGCGCCAGGTTTCGCACCGCGTCTATTGCTTCCAGGAGGGCCGCGTCTCGCTGCACGGCCAGTCGGCCGAGCTGACGCGCGAGCAGATCTCGCTCGCCTACTTCGGGATCTGAGCTTGAGCCTTCTCGAAATCCTCCTGCAAGGGCTGCTGCTCGGCGGCCTGTACGCGCTCTTCGCGCTCGGCCAGTCGCTGCTGTTCGGGGTCATGCGCCTGACCAATACGGCGCAGGGCGACTTCATCGTCCTCGCCGCCTTCGCCGCGATCGCCGGCCTCGCGGCGCTCGGGCCGCTGCTCCCGGCCGGCCGCGCTGCCCCTTTCGTCGTCGGCGCCTTGCTGCTGCCGATCTCGTTCGGCTTCGGCTACGCGCTGCAACGCTGGGTCCTCAACGGCACGCTGGGCCGCGATCCGCTGCCTTCGCTCGTCGTCACCTTCGGGCTGTCGATCGTGATCCAGAACCTGCTGCTCGAGGTGTTCTCGGCCGACCCGCGCTCGATCGAGACCGAAGGGCTCAACACCGCGAGCGTCGCCCTGCCCGGCGGGCTCGCGGCGGGTGTGCTCCCGGTCGGGATCTTCGCCGTAGCGGTCGCCGCGACGGCGGTGCTGCAATGGCTCTTCGCGCGGACCGCCGTCGGCCGATCGTTTCGCGCCGTGTCCGACGACAAGGAGATCGCCGAGCTGATGGGTCTGGACGCGAGAAAGGTCTATGCCCTCGCGACGGCGATCGCCTTCGTGCCGATCGCCGTCGCCGGGGTGCTGCAGGCGATGCGAACGACGGTCTCGCCGGCCGACGGCCCGGTCCTCCTGCTCTTTGCCTTCGAGGCCGTGATCATGGGGGGAATGGGCTCGTTCTGGGGCACGCTCGCGGGCGCGCTGCTGCTGGGCGTGACCCAGCAGATCGGCTTTCGCCTCGACCCGGGCTGGGGCATCTGGTTCGGCCACATCGTCTTTCTCGCGCTGCTCGTCGTTCGCCCGCAAGGGTTGTTCCCGAAGACGAGGAGCTGAGCGATGAACGCCAGTGCAGCGCACGCATCGTCGCGAGAGCGCGACGGCAGCGACCTGGCGCATGTCGAGCGCAGCACACGAACGAGCCACGCCGCGCTCGTCACCGGGCTCGTCCTCGTCGCGCTGGCGGCGACCCTGCCGGCGTGGGCGCCGGCGGAGGTCGCGTCGAGCTGGATGCGGGAGCTCGTCGAGATCGCCTGCTACTTCATCTTCGCGATGATGTGGAACCTGCTCGCCGGCTACGGCGGCATGGTGTCGATCGGCCAGCAGGCGTTCTTCGGCATCGGCGGCTACGTGATGCTCGCGCTCGGCAATTTCGCCGGAGTCAACGCCTTCGTCGCCGTCCCGCTCGGCGCTCTCGCCGCCGCCGCAGTCGCCGTCCCGGTCTCTTTCATCGCCTTTCGCCTCGCCGGCGGCTACTTCGCGATCGGCACCTGGGTCATCGCCGACGTGTTCCGGCTCAGCGTCGCCAACGTCTCGGCGGTCGGTGGCGGATCGGGCACCAGCCTGACGGCGCTGCGAGGCATCGAGAAGGCGACGCGCGAGACCGCCACCTTCTGGATGGCGCTGGCCTGTGTCATCGCGTCGATTGCGTTCGTCTATCTGTTCCTGCGCAGCAAGAACGGACTGGCGCTGCTCGCGATCCGCGACAACGAAGTCGCCGCCGAATCGCAAGGCATCGACGTGCGCGGCATGAAGCTCGCCGTCTACGTCGTCGCCGCCTTCGGCTGCGGCCTGGCCGGGGCGCTCTACTTCGTCGGCAACCTGCGCATCAGCCCGGACGCCGCGTTCAGCGTCAACTGGACGGCGTTCGCGATCTTCATGGTCGTGATTGGCGGTATCGGCCGCATCGAAGGGCCGATCGTCGGCGTGCTGATCTTCTGGGCGCTGAACAAGCTCTTCAGCGACTACGGCACCTGGTACCTGCTCGGCCTGGGCGGGCTCGCCATCGTCGTGACGATCTTCTTCAAGCAGGGCCTGTGGGGCTGGGCCCAGCAACGCTTCGGCTGGAGCGTGTTTTCGACGCAGCGGCGGCTGCGCCTTTGAGCCTTCGAACCCCGACCGAATCGAGAGCCGCACCATGCGCAACATCACCGAACACAACATCACCGATGCCGTCGTCGCCCGTTTCGAAGGCTGCACCGACGCGCGCCTCAAGGAGCTGCTGACCTCGCTGGTTCGGCACCTGCACGGCTTCGTTCGCGAGACGCGCCTGACCGAGGACGAGTGGCTGCGCGGCATCGAGTTCCTCACTGCGACCGGCCACATGTGCAGCGACAAGCGCCAGGAGTTCATCCTGCTGTCCGACACGCTCGGCGTCTCGATGCTGACGGTGGCGCTAAACCACAGCCTTCCCGCCGGGGCGACCGAGGCGACCGTGTTCGGGCCGTTCCACGTCGAGTCGGCGCCGCTATTCGACGACGGCGCCGACATCGGCAACGGCGCTCCGGGCGAGCCGCTGTTCGTCGACTGCACGATCCGTGGCAACGAAGGCGAAGCGATCGCAGGCGCGACGGTCGACGTCTGGCAGGCCGACGAAGACGGCTACTACGACGTCCAGTACAAGGACCTCGCCGCGCATCGCGCGCGCGGCGTCCTGCGGAGCGCCGCGAACGGCCGCGTCCGATTTCGCAGTGTGCTGCCGGTCGCCTACCCGGTTCCGACCGACGGACCGGTCGGCCGGATGCTCGTTGCCAGCGGCCGCCATCCGTGGCGGCCGGCGCACGTGCACTTCCGGATCCAGGCGCCCGGCTACCGGACCTTGACGACGCACGTCTTTCGCGCCGGCGATCCGTACCTCGACGGCGACGTCGTGTTCGGCGTGCGCGAGTCGCTCGTTACCGAGTACGTCCGCCACGCCGCGAGGACCGGCCCGCATGGGGCGGAGCTCGAGGGCCCCTATCACACCCTCGACTTCACCTTCATTCTGCAGCCCGAAGAGCCGGCGTCGCGCTGAACAGCGTGCCGATCATCGCGCACGCCGCCAGCGTCCAGACGATCACCGCTCCCGAGGGAAGATCGAACAGCGCCGACAGCGCCAGGCCGAGCGCGTAGCCGAGCGCGCCGAGCGCATAGGCGACTCCCAGCCGCCGGCGCCCGCGCTGCGCACGCGTCGCGAGCGCCGGGATGATGAGGCTCGAGAACACGAGGTAGACGCCGACGAGTTGCACCGACGCGGTCACGGCCAACGCGAAGGCGCCGTAGAAGCCGAAGCGACCCAGGCGTTCGACCCCGCCGAGCCACAGCGCCGCGAGCAGCAGCGCCGAGAGGCCACCGAGCCAGAGCAGCTGCGTCGTGTTGACCCAGAGGATCTGGCCGACGAGCAGGTCCTTCAGGTGCTCGCCGCCGTGCGGGTTGCTCGACAGGAGCAGGATGCCGCCGCACGCGGCGAGGATGAACATGACGCCGATCAGCGCTTCCTGCTGTTGCCCGGCGCGACGCTCGGTCCAGGTGAGCAGCCATGCGCCGAGCAGCGCCGCGCTGACGGCCGACGCCTGCACCGCGACGCCGCCTTCGGGCAGGCCGAAGGTGTCGGCGGCGATGACGCCGAGGCCGGCGATCTGAGCGATCGCCAGATCGATGAAGACGATGCCGCGGTCGAGCACCTGCATGCCGAGCGGAACGTGCGTGGCGAGCACGAGCAGCCCGGCGATCAGGGCCGGGCCGAGGATGCCCCAGTCGAGCGCGCTCCAGTTCATGGCTTGCTGCCCGCGGCGAGCAGGCGGGCGATCGTGTCGTCGAAGAGGCCGAACAGATCCTTCGCGGCGTCGCTGCCGCCGACCGTGAAGGGAATCTTGACGACGGCGATGCCGGCGTTCCTGGCGAGCCACTCGGACGGGCGCGGGTCCTGGTATGCCGAGTAAAGGACCATCTTCGCTGGCGTGGCCTTCAGCGTGGCCAGGACTTCCTGCAGGTGCGTCGCGGTCGGCTCGACGCCGGGCTTGGGCTCGAGCACGGCGACTTCCTTCAGGCCGAGCCAGTCGTACAGGTAGACGAAGGCCTTGTGCTGCGAGACGACCGGCGTTCCCTTGAGCGGCGCGGCCTGCGTCGTCCAGCGTGCGATCGCCTGCTGCCAGCGCGAAGCGAAGCTCGCCTGCATCTTCGCGTAGTCGGCGGCGTGCGCCGTGTCGATCTGTGCCAGGCGGGCGCCGAGGGCCGTGGCAACGAGCGCGATGTTGCGCGGATCGGTCTGGATGTGCGGGTTGCCGGCGGCATGGACGTCGCCTTGCGACCGATCGAGGAGGCTCGGGACCTCGAGCTTCTTCACGAAGTCGGCGGCGGCGAAGTTGCCGGGCTGGCCCTGCTGCACCTTGGCGTTGCCCGATTGCTGGAGCAGCACCGGCAGCCAGCCGATCTCGAGCTCGGCGCCGGTGCAGACGAGGAGGTCGGCGTTGCGCGTACGCGCGATCAGGCTCGGCTTGGCCTGGATCTGATGCGGGTCCTGCAGCGCGTTCGTCGCGACCGTGACGTCGACCAGGCTGCCGCCGAGCTCCTGCGCCAGCGCCCCCCATTCGGGCTCGCAGGCAAAGACGTGCAGGGCGCCGTGCGCCGGAAGCGCGAGCAAGGCGAGGGGCGCGGCAAGCAGCGCGAGGAAAAGAGGTCGACGGTTCATGAGGTGCTCCGGAACGGAGAGAAAACGTCAGTAGCTGTGCGCGCCGTGCGCGCCCAGGCTCATCTGGTATTGCACGAAGAACTGGGTGTCGCTGATCCCTTCGCGCGAGCGGTCCTGCGCGAGCTGCAGGCGCACGCGCGAGAACTCGCTCGGGCTGAAGTCGAGCATCAGCGTGTTCTTATGCGGCTTGAAGCCGCTCGTTGCAAAAGACGCCGCGTTGAGGCCGTAGTCCGGCGTTCCGGGATCGAGCCGCTCGGTGCGCAGGCCGACGCGCCAGTACGGCATGAACTGCCAGACGCCCTGCACGTACCAGCCCGACTGCATGGCGCGATAGGCGCCGGCGCGATCGACGTTGCCGACGTCGTAGACCAGGCTGCCGCTGCGCGTGCTGCGCAGGTACTCGCCCTGCAGTTTGAAGTTGGTCCGCGTCGCGTTGCCGTGCGGCGCCCATTTCCAGATCGCGTCGGCGATCCAGACGCGGGTGCTGCCGTTGAACGCATCGGTGACCGTGCTGCCCGTGGCGTCGGTGCCGAGCAGGCTCTGGTCGGTCGCCTTCGCGTTGAGCACCGACAGGCCGGCGCGCCAGCTCTGGCTGTCGCCGATGTCGCCGCCGGTGTGCGCGGCGAAGGCGGCCATGCCGGCACCGTTGCGCCCGGTGTCGGTGCCCGGGAAGCTGCGGCCGCGGCCGAGCTCGGCGCCAAGCTCGATGTACTGATCGAGCGGCGGCAGCCAGGTCAGCTGCACGCCGTCGTCGTTGTACTGCGTGCCGAGCATGGCCTGATAGGCGAGCGGGTTGTCGACGAAGTCCCAGGTGTGCGAATGCTGCGGGTTGAGATAGCCGACGCCGGAGAAGAAGCGCCCGGCCTTCAGCGAGAAGCCGTTGCCGAGCGAGGTCGTCTGGACGAAGGCCTCCTCGATCGAGACCGTGTTGTCGGCCTCGAGGGCGATGTTGGCGGCGCCGCGCAGCCAAGGATCGATGCTCGCGGCGAAACCGAGCTCCGACTCGGCGAGGCTGAAGCCGCGCGTGCCCGGGCCGATATCGGCACCCGGCGGCAACTGGAAACCGGTGATC
>DATMGW010000358.1:0-5593 GCA_035555295.1 Caldimonas sp. | reverse complement strand
CGATCTCCATCAGAGCAATTGCACCGAGGCGAGCCGGCGCAGCACCTGGGAGACGATGTCGGCCTGCATCGAGCGGTAGAGAAAGGCTTCTTCCTGCTCCTTGGCAAGCGCCGCGCTTTCGTTGTACGTGAGGTCGCGCTTGAGCAGGATCTCGCTCGCCGGAATGAGCTCCTTTCCCGCCGCCGTGCGCAGCTGGAAGCGAAAGCGCGAGCGCAGCTCGAACTCGCGCACCTGGTTGGCCGCCGTCGTCGCGACGACGCTTCTTTCGCGCTCGTCGTTGAGCGCCTGGAGTACGACCTCGGCATCCTTCAGCGCATCGACGACGCGCGTCGTCGTGCTGGTATCGATGTTTCGCTTCAGCTCGGCAGCGAGCGGCGAGCGCGCCGGAAAGCCCGCCAGCTGGATCGTCTTGAAATGCAGCTCGGGCGCCCGTTTCAGCTCGAAGCCGCAGCCCGCCAGGGCCGCCGCCGTGACGGCCAGGACGAGGGCGCGACGCCCGCGCATCAGACGACGATGTTGACGAGCCGGCCCGGCACGACGATGACCCGCTTGACCTGGGCGCCCTCGGCGTAGCGGGCCAGCTCCGGCGAGGCGAGCGCGGCCGCCTCGATGCCGGCCTTGCTCATTGCCGCCGGCACGCGGATGCTGCCGCGCAGCTTGCCGTTGATCTGCAGCATGAGCTCGACTTCGGCGCGGGCCAGGGCGTGCTCGTCGACCGTCGGCCAGGTTGCGTCGAGCAAGGGGCCGAGCTCCCCCGAGTAGCCGAGCTCGTCCCACAACGCCCAGGTCGTGTGCGGGCATGCCGGGTAGAGCACGCGCAGGAGAATGCCAACGCCCTCGCGCAGACTCGCCGCGTCGGCCCCGGCATGGGCCTCGAGCGCGTTGAGCAGTTTCATCGCGCCCGAGACGACGGTGTTGTACTGCATGCGCTCGTAGTCGTAGCTGACCTGGCGCAGCACGCTGTGCACCTCGTGGCGCAGCGGCGAAGATCCCGTGACCGCGCGGCCCGCCGCCGCGCCGATCGCGTCGACGTGTCGGGCCGCGAACTTCCAGAGGCGCTTGAGAAAACGGTTCGCGCCGTCGACCCCGGCCTGGTTCCACTCGAGCGTCTGCTCCGGCGGGGAGGCGAACATGACGAACAGACGCGCCGTGTCGGCGCCGTAGCGGTCGATCAGCTCCTGCGGATCGACGCCGTTGCGCTCGCTCTTGCTCATCTTCAGCATGCCGCGGTACTCGACCGTGCTGCCGTCGGCGAGCCGGCCTTCGCCGCCCTCGACCGGCGTCACCTCGTCCGGCGGGAAGTAGTCGACGCCGCCTTGCTCCGTCGTCCGGGCCCAGACGTGGTTGAGCACCATGCCCTGCGTGAGCAGCCGCGTGAACGGCTCGTCGATCTCGACGAGTTTCAGGTCGCGCATCACCTTGGTCCAGAAGCGCGCGTAGAGCAGGTGAAGGATCGCGTGCTCGATGCCGCCGATGTACTGGTCCATCGGCATCCAGTACTTCGTTCCCGCGCCGACCATCTCGTCGTCGAGATGCGGGTCGCAATAGCGCATGAAGTACCACGAGCTGTCGACGAAGGTGTCCATCGTGTCCGCCTCGCGGCGCGCGGGCTTGCCGCACTTGGGACAGGCGCAGTGCAGGAAGGAGGCGCTCTTCACGAGCGGGCTGCCGCTGCCGTCGGGGATCAGGTCTTCGGGCAGGAGGACGGGCAGGTCCTTCTCGGGCACCGGTACGACGCCGCAGGCCTCGCAGTGGACGATCGGGATCGGTGTGCCCCAATAGCGCTGCCGGCTGATGCTCCAGTCGCGCAGGCGCCAGGCCGTCTGCTTGCCGCCGAGCCCGCGATGCGCCAGGGCGGCGGCGACGGCGTCGACCGCCGCCTGATAGGACAGTCCGCTGTAGTTGTCGGAGTTGATCGTGATGCTGCAGTCGGTGTCGGCGTACCAGTCCTGCCAATGGTCGTAGGTGAAATGCTTGCCGTCGACGTGGATGACCTGGTACAGGTCGATGCCGTATTGCTTGGCAAAGGCGAAATCGCGTTCGTCGTGCGCCGGCACACCCATCACGGCGCCGTCGCCGTAGCCCATCAGCACGTAGTTGCCGACCCAGAGCGGAATCGTCTCGTGGCTGAGCGGGTGCTCGACGTGCAGGCCTGTGAAGATCCCCTTCTTCTGCTGCGTCGCGACCTCGGCTTCGGTCGTCCCGCCGGTCTTGCAGGCATCGATGAAGGCGGCGACCTCGGGCTGCTGTGCCGCCGCGTGCAGCGCCAGGGCGTGCTCGGGGGCGACGGCGCAAAAGGTCACGCCCATGATCGTGTCGGCGCGCGTCGTGAAGACCCAGAGGCGCCCGCCGCCGATCAGGGCGCCGTCGGTGCCGCGGATCGTGTGCGGGAAAGCGAAGCGAACGCCCTCGCTCTTGCCGATCCAGTTCTCCTGCATCGTCTTGACGCGCTCGGGCCAGCCGGGCAGGCTCGAGCGGACGCAATCGAGCAGCTCTTCGGCGTATTTCGTGATCTTCAGGTAGTAGCCGGGAATCTCGCGCTTTTCGATCAAGGCGCCGGAGCGCCAGCCGCGGCCCTCGACGACCTGCTCGTTGGCGAGCACCGTCTGGTCGACCGGGTCCCAGTTGACGACCTGGGTGCGCCGCTCGGCGATGCCCGCCGCGAGCATCTTCAGGAACAGCCACTGGTTCCACTTGTAGTAGCTCGGGTCGCAGGTCGCGATCTCGCGGCTCCAGTCGATGGCCAGGCCCATCGACTGCATCTGCGCCTTCATCGCCGCGATGTTCTCGCGCGTCCACTTCGCCGGCGGCACGCCGTTCTTCATCGCCGCGTTCTCGGCCGGCAGGCCGAAGGCGTCCCAGCCCATCGGCATCAGCACGTTCATGCCGGTCATGCGCAGATGGCGCGCCAGCATGTCGTTGATCGTGTAGTTGCGCACATGGCCCATGTGCAGCCGCCCGCTCGGGTAGGGCAGCATCGAGCAGGCGTAGAACTTGGGTTTGGCCGGATCCTCGCGGACTCGATAGACGTCGCCGGCGGCCCACGCCGCCTGGGCGCGTGCCTCGATGTCGCGCGGATCGAAATCGGGGTTCATGCGAGGGCGACGCAGCGAGCAGCCATCGATCGATTATAGAAAGCTACCCTCGCACAACGCCCGTGCGTTGCGCGACGATGACGGACCGAAGCGGAATTGAAGCGGTCGCGGCTATAGTGGCGCACCGATTCCAGTACACGAGCCTGCCCATGAAGTCTGCTCTTGCCCTGTCCGCCGCTCTGCTCGGCACCACGCTCGCCGCCGGCTGCGCCACTGTCGACGACAAGACCGCCGCCGAGGTGAAGGCGCCACGCGAATACCGCACCGGCTCCAACATCCCGGTGAAGGATCCGGCGCCGCCACAGACGGCCGAGGAGCGCGAGCGTGCTCTTGAGGCCATTCGCGCCATTCAGCACACGGGGGCGAGGCCACCGAGCAACTGAGTCGCGCGACTGCGGGCGCGTCACGCGTGCCCTGTCGGTTGGCTTCGGCTACGGGCTAGAACCAGCCCCGAGTTCTACTCGGCGATGGAGAGCTTCTTCTCCAGTCAGCTGAAGCCACAGAGGTAGCGGCTATTTCGCGGTCGTCGGCTCGGCGACGAATCCGATCCGGCTGAGCCCGGCCTTCTGGACGATGCCGATCAGCTCGGCGACGCGGCCGTAGGGAACGGCACGGTCGGCGCGCAGCTGCACTTCGGTGTCCTTGCTGCGCTTTGCCGCGTCGGCGACGCGCGCGGCGAAAGCGTCGGCGTCGACGGCTTCGTCGCCGAAGAAATAGTGTCCGTCGCGGTCGAGTGCGACGGCGATGAACTGCGGCGTGTCGCTCGGTTGCGCCGCGTCGGTCTTCGGCAGCTCGAGCTTGAGGCTCGAAGTCATGAGCGGCGCCGTGATGATGAAGATGACGAGCAGCACGAGCATGACGTCGATCAGCGGCGTCATGTTGATGTCGCTCATCGGCTGCGCGCCGGGGGTTCGTTCGAGGCGGCCGAAAGCCATGCTGCCGGCTCGCTAGGCGCTCGCCGAAGAGTCGACGATCATTTCGCGCAGGTCGTGGGCGAAGCCTTCGAGCTCGGCCTCGCTCGCCGCGACCCGCTTGCCGAAGACGTTGTAGGCGAGGACCGCAGGGATCGCGACCGCCAGGCCTGCTGCCGTCATCACCAGCGATTCGCCGACCGGGCCCGACACCTTCTCGATGGTGATCCCGCCGGCCGCCGAGATGCTGAGCAGCGCGTGGTAGATGCCCCAGACGGTCCCGAACAGGCCGATGAAAGGCGCCGTGCTGCCGATCGAGGCGAGGAGGACCTGGCCGAACTGCAGCTGGCCGAGGACGCCGTGCAGCGCGTCGCGCAGGCGCCGCGTCAGCTGTGAATCGGCGTGACCGCGTGCCTCGAGCGTTCCGCCAGACGGCGTCGTCAGGGCGGCGTCGAGGATCGGCTTCAGGACCGCTTCGCGATCGAAGGCGGCGAGGCGGTCGCGCCCGGCCTCGACCGAAGGCGCGGCCCAGAACGCCGGCACGGCGAGCTGCAGGTCGACGTGGACGCGGCGCAGCAGCCAGCCCTTCCAGAAGATGACGACCCAGGCGCTGATCGACATCAACAGCAACAGCGCTGCGACGCTGCGCGTGATCAGGTCGCCCTGGGCCCAGAACTCTCCGAAACCGGTCAAGACGATGCTCCCTTCGGCGCGTCGAGCCCGAGCACTTCGCCCATGCCGTAAAGCCCGCGCTTCTTGTCGGCGAGGAAGCGGGCCGCGCGCAGGCTCCCGTCGGCGTAGGTGGCGCGGCTCGCCGCGCGATGCGTGACCTCGATGCGCTCGCCGCTGCCGGCGAAGACGACGCTGTGGTCGCCGACGACGTCGCCGCCGCGCAGCGCCGCGAAGCCGATCGTCCCGGCGCGGCGCGCCCCGGTGTCGCCGTGCCGCGCGTAGACGGCGCAGTCGTCGAGCCGCTGGCCGCGCGCCTTGGCGACGACCTCGCCCATCTGCAGCGCCGTGCCGCTCGGCGCGTCGACCTTGAGCTTGTGATGCATCTCGACGATCTCGACGTCGAACGCGGAGTCGAGAGCGCGGCCCGCGACCTCGAGCAGCTTCAGCACGACGTTGACGCCGACGCTCATGTTCGGCGCCATGACGATCGCAATGTGCTCGGCGTGGCCGGCGATCTCGGCTTTGTGCGCGGCACTGAAGCCGGTCGTTCCGACCACCGCCTGGACGCCGATCTCGCGGCACGCGGCAAGGTGGGCGAGCGTTCCGGCCGGCCGCGTGAAGTCGATCAGGACCTCGGCCTGCGCGATCCCGGAGCGAACGTCGCTCGTGATGCGGACGCCGCTTTGGCTGCCCAGGAACGCCGTCGCGTCGCTGCCGAGCGCCGGATGGCCGACGACGTCGAGCGCGCCGGCGAGGACGAAGTCGGGGCTGGCGGCGACGGCCTCGATCAGCGTGCGCCCCATCCTTCCCGAGGCGCCGGCCACAGCGACGCGTCGCCGCTGCGTCGTCATGAGCGCGGCTCGAGCGGCGGGTAGGTCCGCGTCGGCGCCGACGGCGCCGGCTCGGGCGCGGCAG
>DATMGW010000357.1:0-5329 GCA_035555295.1 Caldimonas sp. | reverse complement strand
CTACCCGATGCTCGTCGCCGGACGAGCGCTCGATGCCTGAGCCCACGCCGAATCGAGGCCGGCGCCGCAAGCCGGCGCCGGCTCTCCGCGTTCGCCCTGTCACAGCCCGGTCATCGACCGGACAGAATACTCGTCGCTTTGGCTCGCGTCGGGGGGGTTGTCGATGAAGCGCTGTTCCTGGATCGCCCGCGACGCTGTCGCGCTGTCGCTGTTCGTCACGGCGAGCGCATTCGCCCAGAACGCCATCTGCTACAACTGCCCGCCCGAGTGGGCCGACTGGGGCACGCAGCTGCAAGCGATCAAGCAGAAGACGGGCGTGACGATTCCGCCCGACAACAAGAACTCGGGCCAGGCGCTCGCCCAGCTCGTCGCCGAGAAGGCGAGCCCGGTCGCCGACATCACCTACGTCGGCATCACCTTCGGCATCCAGGCGAAGAAGGACGGCGTCGTCGCCGCCTACAAGCCGGCCTTCTGGAACGAGATTCCCGACGGCCTCAAGGACCCCGACGGCTACTGGTTCACCGTCCACTCGGGAACGCTCGGCTTCATGGTCAACGTCGATGCGTTGAAGGGCAAGCCGATCCCGCGCTCGTGGGCCGACCTGCTCAAGCCCGAATACAAGGGCCTCGTCGGCTACCTCGACCCGGCCTCGGCGTTCGTCGGCTACGTCGGTGCCGTCGCCGTCAACAACGCGCGCGGCGGCACGCTCGACAACTTCACTCCGGCGATCGAATACTTCAAGGCCTTGAAGAAGAACGAGCCGATCGTTCCCAAGCAGACCTCGTACGCGCGCGTGCTCTCGGGCGAGATCGCGATCCTGCTCGACTACGACTTCAACGCCTATCGCGCCAGGTACAAGGACAAGGCGAACGTCGCTTTCGTCATCCCCGCCGAGGGCACGGCGGTCGTTCCCTACGTGATGAGC
Organism: Caldimonas sp.; assembly: GCA_035555295.1. GTDB lineage: Bacteria > Pseudomonadota > Gammaproteobacteria > Burkholderiales > Burkholderiaceae_C > Schlegelella_A. Next base: position 4,404 of record DATMGW010000357.1, on the reverse strand, counting down.
CTGGTCGCACACGCGCCCGATGCCGCCAACGGCAAGAAGGCGCTCGACTTCATCATGTCGAACGAGGGCCAGGCGATCTGGGCCAACGCCTTCCTGCGCCCGGTGCGCCCCGCCGCGATGTCGGCCGAGGCGCAGTCGCGCTTCCTGCCGGCATCCGAATACGCGCGGGCGAAGACGCTCGACTACGCGAAGATGGCCGAGGTGCAGAAGGCCTTCTCGGAGCGGTACTTGCGCGAAGCGCAGTGAAGGGCGTCGCGGCGATCTGCGCCGCGCCCGCGGCGGCGCTGTTCGCCGCGTTCTGGCTCCTGCCGATGGCGCGCCTTGCGCTGCTGCCGGCAAGCAAGGGGGCGGCCACCTACTTCGCCGTGCTGACCGAGCCGCGTTACTTCGCGAGCCTGGCGCAGACGACGCTGCTCGCCGCCCTCGTCACGCTCTTCTCGCTCGTCCTCGCGGCGGCGGTCGGCCTCTACCTGGGCCGGCGCGCCTTTCGCGGCAGGCGGCTGCTGCTGGCGACGTTGACCCTGCCTCTCGCCTTCCCCGGCGTCATCGTCGGCTTCTTCGTCATCCTGCTCGGCGGCAGGCAGGGCGCGATCGCGGCCTGGAGCGAAGCGCTGACCGGCACGCGCTTCACCTTCGCCTACGGGCTGGCGGGCCTCTTCATGGCCTACGTGTACTTTTCCCTGCCGCGCGCCATCGTCGCCTTCACCGCGGCCGTCGAGGCAATGGGCGACGAGCTCGAGGACGCGGCGCGCTCGCTCGGCGCGACGCGGCGCTGGATCGCCCGCGACGTCTGGCTGCCGGCGCTGGCGCCGACCGCGCTAGCCTGCGGTGCGATCCTGTTCGCGACGGCGATGGGCGCGTTCGGGACCGCGTTCACGTTGTCGAGCCGCTTCGAAGTACTGCCGATCACGATCTACAACGAGTTCACGAACTACGCGAACTTCGCCCTCGCCGCGTCGCTCTCGATCGCGCTCGGGCTGATCACCTGGCTCGTCCTCTTCCTCGCGCGCCGCTTCGGCCCCGAGATCGTCGCGGGCGGCGCGTGAGCACGGCGGCACGGCGGCCGGCGCCGATCCTTTTCGCGGTGACGCTCGCCGTCACCGTCTTCACGGTCCTGCCGATGCTGGTTTCGGTGACGGCGGGACTGGTCGAGAACTATTCGGCCGGCCTGGCGAGCGGCCTGACGACGCGCTGGCTCGGCCAGGTCTGGGCTCTTTACGGCGCGACGGCCTGGCATTCGATCGCGATCGCGCTGGCTTGCGTCGCCGCGGCGCTCGCCGTCGGCGTCCCCTGCGCCTACGCGCTCGCGCGCACCCGATCGCGCGCCGCGCGCCTGTTCGAAGAGGCGCTGACCCTGCCTGTCGCCGTGCCGGGGCTCGCCACCGCGCTCGCGCTGATCCTCGTCTACGGCGAATGGCGTGGCTTCCGGCAGAGCTTTGCCTTCATCTTCGTCGGCCATCTCGTCTTCACGATGCCGTTCATGGTCCGCACCGTCGCCGCAGCGTTCGCCCGCGACGAGCTCATCTCGCTCGAGGAAGCGGCGCGCTCGCTCGGCGCGAGCTTTGGGCAGCGCTTCCTCGGCGTCCTCGTTCCGGCGGTGGCGCCGGCCATCGTCGCCGGCAGCCTGATGGTCTTCACGCTGTCGGTCGGCGAGTTCAACCTGACCTGGATGCTGCACACGCCGCTGACGCGAACGCTGCCGGTCGGCCTCGCCGACAGCTACGCGTCGATGCGCCTCGAGGTCGGCTCGGCCTACACGCTCGTCTTCTTCATCGTCGTGCTGCCTGCCCTGTGGGCGATGCAGGCGCTCGGCGCCTGGCTCGGTCCGCGCGAGACGGCCCGGGCGGAGACCGCGACGTGATCGCGGCCAGCGCCGAGCGCACGCGCGTCGAGGTGCTTGTCTGCGCCAAGACCTACGCCGGAGGCGTACGCGCCCTGCAGCCGACTTCGCTCGTCGTCGAGCCGGGCGAAGTGCTGGCGCTGATCGGCCCTTCAGGCTGCGGCAAGACGACGCTGCTGCGCCTGATCGCCGGGCTCACCGATCCCGACGCCGGCGGCAGGGTCCGCTTCAACGGCGAAGACGTGACGGCGCGGCCGATCGAGACCCGCGGCGTCGGCATGGTGTTCCAGCACTACGCTCTGTTCCCGCAGATGTCGGTCGAGGCCAACATCGGCTACGGCCTGCGCATCCGCGGCGTCGCCGAAGCGGAGCGGCGCCGCCGCGTCGGCGAGCTGGTCGACCTGGTCCGCCTGAACGGGCTCGAGGCGCGCCGGCCGGCCGAGCTCTCGGGCGGGCAGAAGCAGCGCGTCGCGCTGGCCCGCGCCGTCGCCCTGCAGCCGCGCGTCCTGCTCCTCGACGAGCCGCTCACCGCGCTCGACGCCAAGCTCAAGGTCGCCCTGCGCGACGAGCTCGCCGAGCTGCTGCGGCGGCTGCACATCACGGCGATCCACGTCACGCACGACCAGCAGGAAGCGATGGCGATCGCCGACCGGCTCGCCGTGATGCGCGCCGGCGCGATCGTGCAGACCGGCGACGCGGAATCGCTCTACCGCGACCCGAAGCACGCCTTCGTCGCCGAGTTCCTCGGCCGCGTCAACCGGCTCGCGCGCGCCGACGCCGACCGACGCGACGGCGTCGTCCGCATCGCCGGCGAAGCCTTTGCCTGCCCACCCGCGCTCGGCGCCGAGAAGTCGTTGCTCGTGCGACCGGAAGACATCGTCCTCGCAGCGTCGCCGGACGGCGCCGCCCGCATCGCCCGCCGCGTCTTCTTGGGCGAGCGGCTGCAGCTGCAGGTGGAGACGCAGGACCAGGGCATGCTCGTCGTCGACGCGGCGCGCGACGCGCTGTGGCAAGCTGGCGACCTCGTTCGCGTCCGCGTCGAGCCGCAGCACTTCCTGCCTGCATCGGAGAACTGATCGTGGCCGGCGTCAAGCTTCTCGTCCAGCTGAGCGATACGCACATCCGCCTGCCGGGGCAGCGCGCGTACCGGCGCGTCGACACCTCGGCCTTCCTCGCCCGGGCGATCGCCGCGGTCCTCGCCTTGCCGCAGGCGCCGGCGGCAGTGCTCGTCAGCGGCGACTTGACCGATTTCGGCCGGGCCGCCGAATACGCACAGCTGCGCGCTCTGCTGGCGCCGCTTGCCTGCCCCGTCTACCTCATGCCTGGCAATCACGACGACCGCGACGAGCTGCGCCGCGCCTTTCCCGAACACCACTGGATGCGCAGCTCGGGCGACGCCTTCGTGCAGTACGCGGTCGACCTCGGCGGCATTCGCCTCGTCGCCGTCGATACGACGGTGAGCAAGGCGCCGCACGGCGAGCTCGGGCCCGCGCAGCTCGCCTGGCTCGACGCCGCGCTCGCCGAGGACCGCGCGACGCCGACCCTCGTCGCGATGCACCATCCGCCATTCGACACCTTCATCGGCCACATGGACGAGGTCGGCGTCCAGGTCGGCACGCGCGAGCTCGCCGCCGTGATCGCGCGCCATCCCCAGGTCGAGCGCATCATCTGCGGCCACCTGCATCGCAGCATCCAGACGCGCTTCGCCGGAACGATCGCGATGACGGCGCCGTCGACCGCGCACGCCGTCGCCTTCGACCTCGCGCCCGATGCGGCGTCGGAGTTCGCGATGGAGCCGCCGGGGTTCCTCGTCCACGCCTGGTCCGGGACGGCGCGGCGCGTCGTCAGCCACGTCGTCTTCAGCGGCGAGTTCGATGGGCCGTACCCGTTCCACGACGAGGGCGGCCTGATCGACTGAGATACAAGACGCCCATGGCGGAGCACGAGATCGAATTGAAGCTCGGTGTCCCGGCCGACCGGCTGCCGGCGCTGCGACGCGCACTGGCGCGCGGCACGGTTCGCCACGAGCGGCTGCACGCCGAGTACTTCGACTGCGAAGACGAGCGCCTGGCCCGGCACCGAATCGCCTTGCGCCTGCGCCGCGAAGGCCGGCGCTGGATACAGACGGCGAAAGCGTCGACCGACGACGCGGCGCGCCGCCTCGAAGACAACGTGCCGGTCCCCGGCAGCTCGAGCCGGGACATTCCGGCGCTCGACCTGGCGCGCCACGCCGGCACGCCGGTCGGCGACGCGCTGCAGAAGGCGCTGGCGGGCCCCGCCCACGACGCCGCGACGCTCGTTGCGCGCTATGCGATCGACGTGCGGCGAACCACGCGCACGGTGCGGCATGCCGGCGCGCGCATCGAGCTCGCGCTCGATCTCGGGCACGTCACGGCGGCGACGGGACGCGAGCAGCCGATCTGCGAGCTCGAGATGGAGCTGAAGGCGGGTGCCGAAGCTGCTCTGTACGCGCTCGCTGAGCGCTGGCTCGCTGCGCACGGCTTGTGGCTTTGCCCCGAATCGAAGGCTGCCCGGGGCGCGCGGCTGGCGCGCGGCGAGGCTGC
>DATMGW010000356.1:0-4219 GCA_035555295.1 Caldimonas sp. | reverse complement strand
CAGCCGCAACCGACTGGAGCGATAGGCAGGCTGCACCACGCCGCAGCTCGGGCAGACGAATCCTTGCGGCCAGCGCAGCCGCTCCAGGTAGCTCAGGCAGGCTTCTTCGCTGCCGAACCAGTCCAAAAACTCGTTCCAGTTCCGGGGGTAGTCCTTGCCCGCCTCCGGCGCTACTACATGGATATCCATCCAGTGCTGGTACCGTTACTGGAGCTAATCGAATACGAATTACGTTTATACAGGTTGAGCGCAAGCCTCTCCTTCCCCACCCGGGGGGCAGGTGTCAGCCTGCAGTCCGTTGCCCCAGGCAATCGGTCTGTTGCTTATGGCAACTATCTGGTCCAGAATCGCCGCGCCCTCCACGCTGCCGCGCACCGGCCATGAACGTCCCAACCCCCTCCCGGACCGCCGCCGTCCGCCGCTTCAACCGCTTCTATACGCGGCGCATCGGCGTGCTGCACGAGCACCTCGCCGAGACGCGCTTCAGCCTCGCCGAATCGCGCCTGCTCTGGGAGTTCGCGCATCGCGACTCGACGACGGCCGCCGAGCTCGCCCGCGAGCTCGACCTCGACCCCGGCTACCTGAGCCGACTGCTGCAGCGCCTGAAAACGGCCAAGCTGATCCGCGCCGAGCGCTCGGCCGCCGACGCGCGCCATCTGCACCTGAGTCTCACGCCTGCCGGCAAGCGCGCCTTCGCTCCGCTCGACCGGCAGAGCGAAGCCGGCGTCGCCGCCCTGCTCGCGAGCCTCGGCGAGGCCGAGCAGCGCCAGCTGCTCGCGGCGATGGCCCGCATCGAAACGCTGCTCGGCGAAGGCGCGCGCGAGCCTTCCCCCTGGCTGCTCAGGCCGCCGCGCAGCGGCGACATCGGCTGGGTCGTCGAGCGCCACGGCGCCCTCTACGCCGAGGAATACGGCTGGGACATGCGCTTCGAGGCGCTCGTCGCGCGCATCGCGGCCGATTTCGTCGATCGCTTCGATGCACGTCGCGAAGCCTGCTGGATCGCCGAGCGCGACGGCAGCAACACCGGCTGCGTATTCCTCGTCCAGGCGCGCGACGACGCGAGCGGCAAGGCCGTCGCCGGAACGGCGCAGCTGCGCATGCTGCTGGTCGAGCCGGCGGCGCGCGGCCTGGGCATCGGCGCACGCCTGGTCGACGAATGCGAGCGCTTCGCACGCGCCAAGGGCTATCGCCGCATCGTCCTATGGACCAACAGCGTGCTGCTCGCCGCGCGCGCCATCTACACCCGGGCCGGCTACCAGCTGACGAAGAGCGAACCGCACCAGAGCTTCGGCCATGCGCTCGTCGGCGAGACTTGGGAACTCGAGTTGGTGTAGCCGGGCGAGCCGCTACGATCGTTGCCCAAGCGATCGACTCGGCGACCATCCGACCCGAGCCCGCAAGCTGTCATCATCGCTGCCGGGACGAGCCGGAGGGCGCAGGGTGCCCGTGCCGCACAAAGAGGAACCACGATGTCCTTCATTCCGATTCGATCGCTGCTTCGTGCCGGGCCGGCGGCGCTCGCGACGCTCGCCGTCGCCCCGCTCGCGCTGGCGCAATCGCCGCCGATCAAGCCGGGTCTGTGGGAAGTCAAGGCCGAGCGCGAAAGCAACGGCCAGAAGAGCGCGATGACGAGCGAGCGGATGCAGAAGCTGCCTCCCGAAACCCGCGCCAGGATCGACGCGATGATGAAGGAAAGGGGCGTCGGGATGGGCCCCGGCGGCGTCAACCGCCTCTGCCTGAGCAAGGCCTCGCTCGACCGCGGCGCCTGGCAGCGCCAGTCGGGCTGCAAGACCGACTACGGTTGGCGCACCGGCAGCTCGTGGAAGTGGCATTCCGTCTGCCCCCAATTCGAGTCCGAGAGCGACGGCGAAGCCGTCTTCCCGAACGCCGAGACCTACGCGGTCAAGGTCACGACGACGACGAAGCTACACGGCGAGACGCGGACTTCCCACATGACGATGAACGCGAAGTGGCTGGGCGGCGACTGCGGCGACCTGAAGCCGTTCGAGCCCGGTCGCTGATCGGCGGACTCGCAAAAGATCGACAACCGGGAGATGACATGAACGGATTGATGATGCAGCAGCCGCTGCTGATTTCTTCGCTGCTGGTGCATGCCGAGCGGCATCATGGCGAGCAGGAAGTGGTTTCGCGCCGGGTCGAGGGCGATATCCATCGCACGACCTACCGCGAGATCGCGGCCCGCTCGCGACGCATGGCGAACGCGCTCGCCCGGCTCGGCGTGAAGGACAGCGAACGCGTCGCGACCCTGGCCTGGAACGGCTATCGCCACGTCGAGCTGTACTACGCCGTCTCGGGCTCGGGCGCGGTGCTGCACACGCTCAACCCGCGCCTGCATCCCGACCAGGTCACCTACATCGCCGACCACGCCGAGGACGCGGTGCTCTTCTTCGACCTCACGTTCCTGCCCCTGGTCGAGGCGGTCGCCTCGCGCCTGGCGACGGTACGGCGCTACGTCGCCATGACCGATCGCGCGCACATGCCGGCGGCGAGCAAGATCCCCGACCTGCTCTGCTACGAGGAGCTGATCGAGCAGGAAAACGATCGCTTCACCTGGCCGAGCTTCGACGAGAACCACGCGTCGTCGCTGTGCTACACGTCGGGGACGACCGGCAATCCGAAGGGCGTGCTCTACAGCCACCGCTCGACGGTGGTCCACACCTGGGGCATCGCCCTGCCCGATTCGCTCGGCCTGTCGGCGCTCGACACCATCCTGCCGGTCGTTCCGATGTTCCACGTCAACGCCTGGGGCCTGCCGTATGCGGCGTGCATGACGGGCGCCAAGCTCGTCTTCCCCGGCCCCGGACTCGACGGCAAGTCGCTCTACGAGCTGTTCGAGAGCGAACGCGTCACGCTCTCGGCCGGCGTGCCGACGGTGTGGCAGGGCCTGCTCGGCTACGTCGAGGCGAACGGCCTGAAGTTCTCGACGATGCGGCGCACCGTCATCGGCGGCTCGGCCTGCCCGCCGGCGATGATGATTGCGTTCCAGGAACGCTACGGCGTGCAGGTGCTGCACGCCTGGGGCATGACCGAGATGAGCCCGGTCGGCACCGTCGCGAGATTGAAGGGACATAACCTCGACCAGAGTCCCGAGCAGCAATTCGCGTTGCAATGCAAGCAGGGTCGCACGGTCTACGGCGTCGACATGAAGATCGTCGGCGACGAAGGCGAGGAGCTGCCGTGGGATGGCCATACCTCCGGGCAGCTCATGGTTCGCGGGCCGTGGATCATCTCGCGCTATTTCAAGGACGAAGGCGGCAACCCCCTGGTCACGGACGAACGCGGCAACGAGTGGTTCCCGACCGGCGACGTCGCGACGATCGACGCCGAAGGCTTCATGCAGATCACGGACCGCTCGAAGGACGTCATCAAGTCAGGCGGCGAATGGATCGGCTCGATCGACCTCGAGAACATCGCCATGGCGCATCCCTCCGTGGCGATGGCTGCGTGCATCGCGGCCGAGCACCGCAAGTGGGACGAGCGGCCGCTGCTGATCGTCGTTCGCAAGCCCGGCGCCGAAGTCACGCGCGACGAATTGCTCGGCTTCTACGAAGGCCGCATCGCCAAGTGGTGGACGCCCGACGACGTCGTCTTCGTCGAATCGATTCCGCTCGGCGCCACCGGCAAGATGCTGAAGAACCGGCTGCGCGATCAATATCGCAAGCACCTGCTCGAGCAGACCTGAAGCCGCTCTCGAATCGCCCGGCGACGCCGCCGCCGGGCCGCGCCCTGTCATGAACCCGCGCACGTTGTCGCGCGGCCACGCCGGCGCCCTGGCCGCCGCCGTCGCCTTCACGTGGTGGGGATTCTTTCCCCTCTACTTCCGCCTGCTCCCCGGCGTCCTGCCGGTCGAAGTGCTCGCCAACCGCATCGTCTGGTCGCTTCTCCTCGTCTCGGCGGCGCTCGCCTGGCGCAGGCACTGGAGCTGGCTCGGCGCCGTGCTGCGCCGGCCGCGCGTCGTCGCGACCTTCGTTGCCAGCGCCCTGCTCCTCGCGCTGAACTGGATCACCTACATCTGGGCCGTCTCGAACGGCCACGTCGTCGACGCCAGCCTCGGCTACTTCATCACGCCGCTCGTCAACGTCGGGCTCGGCTACGGGCTGCTCGGCGAGCGGCCACGGCGGGCGCAGTGGGTGGCGCTGCTCATCGCCGCGACCGGCGTCGCCTGGCTCACGGTCAGCGCCGGACGGCTGCCCTGGAT
>DATMGW010000355.1:0-5985 GCA_035555295.1 Caldimonas sp. | reverse complement strand
GGCTACATGCGCAACGTGATCGAGTCGGTCAAGGTCACGGCGGTCTGAGTGAGGAGCCCCACCATGCAAAAGACAATCCGCCTCGCCCTCGTCGTCGCGGCGCTCGCCTCCGGGGCCGCCTTGTCGGTCGCAGCGCCGAAGACCATCACGCTGCCCCCTGACGGGGCGACCCTGCGGCCGAGCCCATTGCCGGGCTACGCCAAGGCCCAGGCGGACTGCGTGAGTTGCCATTCGGCCGAGTACATGATCATGCAGCCGCCCAACGCCGGGCGTCCCTATTGGGAGGCGATGACCAAGCGCATGAAAGCCGTCTTCAAGGCGCCGTTCGACGACGCCGACGTCCCCGCCATCGTCGACTACCTCGCCGCGACCTACGGCAGCAAGACGCCGTAGCGGGATCGCCTCGGTGCTCGTGAAAACGCCGGCACGAAGCCGGCGTTTTTTCTGGCAGCGAAGATCTCAGCCGATCTTCACCGGCACGAAGATCTTCTCGCCGTCGCGCTGGACGAGGAGCGCGACGCTCTTCGGCTTCGACGCGAGGACTGTTCTGACCTGTTCGATCGACTGCACCGGCCGTCCGTTGATCGCGAGCAGCACGTCGCCCTGCTCGATTCCGGCGCGCGCCGCAGCGCCGTCGACGTTCTCGACGACGAGGCCCGAGTCGACCTTGGCTTCTCGCTTCTCGTCGCGCGTCAGCGGCCTGAGCGACAGGCCGAGCTGGCCGCCCTCGGACGGACCGACGGAGTCGGCCACGTTCTTGTCGGAGTCCTCGGCGCCACCGAGCTTGGCTTCGACCGTGCGCTCGGCGTGATCGCGCCAGATCTTGAGCGTGACGTGCTCGCCGGGAGCCGCCATGCCGATCAGGCTCGACAGGCTCCCCGAGCGCAGCACCGGCTCGCCGTTGACCTCGGTGATGACGTCGCCCGACTTCAGGCCCGCGGCCGCGGCCGCGCTTCCCGGTGCGACGTTCGAGACGAGCGCGCCGCCGACCTGCTTGATGCCGAACGAATCGGCCAGAGTCTGGTTCAGATCCTGCACGGTGACACCGAGACGACCGTGTTCGGCCTTGCCGCTGGCGACGATCTGCTTTTCGACCTTCAGCGCAACGTCGATCGGAATGGCGAACGACACGCCCTGGAAGCCGCCGCTGCGCGAGTAGATCTGTGCGTTGATGCCGACAACCGAGCCGGTGCCGTCGAACAGGGGTCCGCCAGAGTTGCCGGGGTTCACTGCCGCGTCCGTCTGGATGAAAGGAACGACTGCGTCGCCGGGCAGGGAGCGACCCTTGGCACTGACGATGCCTTGCGTCGCCGTCTGCTCGAGCCCGTAGGGCGCGCCGATGGCGAGCACCGGGTCGCCGACCTCGAGGCCCTTCGGGTCGCCGAGACGCACAACCGGCAAGTCGTGCGCGTCGATCTTCAGGACGGCGATGTCGGTGGTGGTGTCGATGCCCAGCACCTTGGCGTTGAACTCGCGTCGGTCGCTCAGCTTGACGGTAACGTCCTTGGCTTCACGGACGACGTGCGCGTTGGTCAGGACGAGCCCGTTCGAGCTAATGATGAAGCCCGACCCCAGGCCCTTGAACGGCGTCGATTGCGGCCCCTGGCCGCCGTGGAACGAAAAGCCCGGCATGCCACGGAAGAACTTGAAGAAGGGATCGTTGTCCATGCCCTCGGGAAGGCCCTGCTCCTCGGCCGACATCCTGTGCGTGCCTTCGACCGTGATGCCGACGACGGCGGGCGCCGATTGCTTGACGATGGCACGGTAGTTGGGCATCTGGCCCGGGGCGGCAATGAGCGGCGCCGGCGGAACGACGCGCTCGGCGACCGGCGCCGCCTGAGGTGTCGCGGCGGCGACCTGGCGATCGCCGTTGAGCCAGTGCGGCAGGTCGATGGCGCCGGCGGTGCCGACGACAGCGAGACCGGCACCGACGAGTGCGGCGCTGAGGGGTTTGAGGTTCATGACGACGTCTCCAGCTGCGTAATAGGGCCTGCGGACATTCCGCACGTCGCCGAAGATAGGGTGCGCCGGTTAGCGCCTCGTTAGGATTCGATTAGGCGGGCGTTAAGAGCTTGTCCGTGAGCAAGACGCCCCCGCGCCGGCCCAGTCTCCTCAGGACGGGCGATCGGCCGCCAGGAAGCGCACGACCACGCGCAGCCCGCCGTGCGGCGAGCTCTCGAGGACGGCGCTGGCGCCGTGCGCTTCGGCGATGCTCTTGACGATCGCCAGGCCGAGCCCCGAGCCCGATTCACCGGCTTCGGCGCGGCGATAGAAACGGTCGAAGACGCGCTGCCGTTCCGCCTCCGGGATTCCCGGGCCGGCGTCGTCGATCGTCAGCATGACCGCCTGCGCCTGCGCCGCGACCGACACGACGACGCGCGAGCCCGGCGGCGAATAGCGCGCCGCGTTGTCGGCGAGGTTGCGGACGACGAGGCCGAGCGAAGCCGCATCGCCCTGGACGAGCGCCGGAGCTGCGGCGACCAGCTCGAACTCGATGCCGCGCGAGGCGGCGAAGGCGACCGTCTCGGCGACGCCGCGGCGCGCGATCTCGGCGAGATCGACGCGTTCCCGGGCGACCGGCGCCGCGCCGGGCTCGCTGCGCGCCAGCGCAAGCAGCTGCTCGACGAGGCGCGTCGCCCGATCGATGCCCGCGGCGATGGCGGCGCGCGCCGCCTCGCGGTCGACGTCGTCACCGGCGCGGCGCAGCAGCTCGAGCTGCAGCTTCAACGCCGTGAGCGGCGAGCGCAGCTCGTGCGCGGCATCGGCGACGAAGGCGCGCTGCGTGTCGAGCGACAGGCGCAGCCGCTCGAGCAAGGCGTTGAGGGCGCGCGCCAGCGGCGACACTTCGTCGGGCAGGCCGGCGAGGGCGAGCGGCGCCAGCGACTGCGCATCGCGCGAGCGCACTTCGCCGGCGAGGCGGTCGAGCGGCGCGAGAATGCGTGCCGCGAGCCACCAGATCGCCAGCGCCGCGAGCGGCGCCATCAGCAGGAGAGGCAGGACGCTGCGCCATGCCGCGCGCGCCGCCAGCCGCTGGCGGATCTCGACCGGCTGGGCGATCTGGATCACGCGCTCGCGCGTGGCGACGCTGTAGGTGCGCCAGGCGCGCCCCTCGACGTTGAGCGTGGCCCACCCGAGCAGGGCGCGCGCCGGCAGCGACGAATGCGGCCGCGAAGCGTAGATGCTGCGTCCGTCGACGGTCCAGATCTGGACGACGAAATCGAGCTGGGCGTCGGCGAAGCTGTCGGCCTGTGCCGCGGCGATCTCGCCCTGGTCGCGCAGCGACAGCGCCATCTGCTGCAGCTGGTAGTCGAACAGCGCCTCGGTCTCGGCGAGCACGTTGCGATACGTGACCGCGCCCATCGCCGCCGCCGCGAGAAAGAGCAGCGCGAGCAGCGAGACGAGGAGGCGGACGCGGATCGAGGTCATGGGCTCTCAGGCCGCTTGGGTTCGACGAAGTAGCCGACGCCGCGGACCGTGCGGATCAACTCGGCGCCGAGCTTCCTGCGCAGCTGGTGGATGTAGACCGAGACGGCGTTGCTCTCGATCTCTTCGCCCCAGCCGTACAGCCGATCCTCGAGTTGCGAGCGCGACAGGACGGCTCCGGGCTTGTCCATCAGCGCCTCGAGCACCGCGAACTCGCGCGCCGACAGGACGACGGGCGCGCCGTCCTTGGTGACGCGCCGGCTCGCCGGATCGAGCGTCACGCCGCCGGCTGACAGCAACGGCTCGGCGCGTCCGGCGTGGCGGCGCAGGACGGCGCGGATCCGCGCGTTCAGCTCGTCGAGCTCGAACGGCTTGACGAGATAGTCGTCGGCGCCGGCGTCGAGCCCGGCGACACGGTCGCCGCGCGCATCGCGCGCCGTCAGCACGATCACCGGGGTCGTGTCGTGGCGGGCGCGCGCGGCGCGCAGCACGTCGAGGCCGTTGGCCGGGCGGGCACCAGCGCCGATGCCAGCGGGCAGGCCGAGATCGAGCAGGACGAGGTCGAAGCGCTCGCTCGCGAGCGTGCCCTCGGCGGCGCCGGCGTCGCGCACCCAGTCGACGGCGTAGCCTTCCAGGCGGAGCGCACGCTGCAGGCTCTCGCCGATCATCCGGTCATCTTCGACGAGGAGCAGGCGCATGGCCGAGGGAGCATAGCGTCGAGCCCGCGACAAGTGAAAATGCGGGGCATGCGCGACGACTTCCTGCGCGAGCCGTGACGGCGCGACCGCGCGTCGCCGTCATCGGCTGCGGCTTCGGCGGCATCGAGGCGGTGCGGGCGCTCTCGAAGGCCGAGGTCGAGATCACGCTGCTCGATCGGACCAATCACCATCTGTTCCAGCCGCTGCTCTACCAGGTGGCGACGGCGGGCCTCAGCGCGCCGGCGGTGAGCGCGCCGATCCGCCACGTACTGCGCCGCGAGATGAAGCGCGGCAACCTGACGATCCTCAAGGCCGAGGCACAGGCGATCGACGTCGCCGGCCGCGCCGTGACGATCGACGGCGGCGAGCGCATCGCCTACGACCACCTGATCGTTGCCGCCGGCTCGACGCACAGCTATTTCGGCCACGACGACTGGGCGCGCTACGCACCGGGATTGAAGACGCTGGCCGACGCCTTCGACATCCGCGCCCGCATGATCGGCGCCTTCGAAAGCGCCGAGCGCGCCGGCGACGACGCGACGCGCGACGCCTGGCTGACCTTCGTCGTCATCGGCGGCGGCCCGACCGGCGTCGAGATGGCGGGAACGATGAGCGAGATCGCGCAGCACACCCTGCCGCGCGAGTTCAGGCGCATCGATTCGACGCGCTCGAGGGTGGTCCTCCTCGAAGGCGCCGATCGCGTCCTCGGTGCCTTCGTCGCCAGGCTGTCGCAGCGGGCGCGCGAACAGCTCGAACGGCTCGGCGTCGAAGTCCACACCGGGTCGAAGGTCACGGGGATCGACACCGACGGCGTGACCTACGAAACAGCAACGGCCGGCACGGCGACGGCGCATCGACTGGCCTGCAGGACGGTGATCTGGGCCGCCGGCGTCGCCGCCTCGCCGCTCGGCGCCGACCTGGCGCGCGGCAGCGGTGCCGCGCTCGATCGTGCCGGCCGAGTCGTCGTCGAGCCCGATCTCGCGCTGGCCGGCCATCCCGAGGTCTCGGTCGTCGGCGACCTGGCGGCGGCACTGAGCCATGGCCGCGGCGCGCCGACGCCGGTTCCGGGAATCAGCCCGGCCGCCAAGCAGATGGGTCGCGCCGCCGCAGCCAACCTGCTGCGCCGCCTGCGGGGCGAGCCGACGCGGCCCTTTCGCTACATCGACTACGGCAATCTCGCCACCGTCGGGCGCAAGGCGGCGGTCGTCGAGCTTTCCGTTCCCGGCTTCGGCGCGCTGCGCTTCAGCGGCTTCGGCGCCTGGCTGTTCTGGCTCTTTGCGCACATCTACTTCCTGATCGGCTTTCGCAACCGGCTGATCGTCATGGTCGACTGGGCCTGGGCCTATTTCACGTACGAGCGGAGCGCCCGCGTCGTCGCCGAGCCACCGGCAAGCGAACCCCGCTCCTAGAATCGGCTCCATGGACACGAGAACCTCACCCGCCCGCCTGCACATCGAGCGCATCCGCGACGTGCTGCGCCGCGAGGGCTGCGCCGCGGCGCTCGTTCCGTCGAGCGACCCGCACCTTTCCGAGTACCTGCCGGAACGCTGGCAAGGCCGGCAGTGGGCCTCCGGATTCACCGGCTCGGTCGGGACGCTGGCCGTGACGCTGACGCGCGCCGCGCTCTTTGCCGACAGCCGCTACTGGGTCCAGGCTGAACGCGAGCTCGCCGGCAGCGGCATCGATCTGGTCAAAGTGGCGACGCCGGCCGCCGCGCAGCACATCGAGTGGCTCTGCCGCGAGGTCGAGCCCGGCGCGACGGTCGCCGTCGACGGCGACGTCCTCGGCCTGGCATCGGCACGCCAGCTCGAAGCCGAGCTGGCGCGTTGCGGCATCGGCCTGCGCAGCGACCTCGACGTCTTCG
>DATMGW010000354.1:0-3057 GCA_035555295.1 Caldimonas sp. | reverse complement strand
GCCGGCGACGACGAGCGTCGGCGTGCGCACGCCGTGCAGCCGGTCGAGCCAGTCGACGCCGGCGACGGCGTGGCTGCACGCGAGATAGCCGCGCGGGTCGCAACGCAGCAGCCGGGCGCGCAACGCCGCCGCCTCGGCCGGATGGGCGGCGCGATAGTCCGCGTTCAGGTAGCGCTCAACGACGGCGTCGGCAACCGCCGCCATCCCGCCCTGCTCGACCGCGGCAAAGCGGGCTGCCCACATCGGTGCCGCGGCTTGCGGGTAGCACGCCGTCGTGTTGGCGAGCACGGCGCCGCGCAGCAGCTCGGGGCAACGCACCGCGAGCCCCTGGCCGACCATGCCGCCCATCGACAGCCCGATCCACGCCACCGGGCCGCGGCCCCATTCGCGGATGACGCGGGCGGCGTCGTCGACGAGCTCGTCCATCGTGTACGGCCCCGGCGGGATGGCCGACTCGCCGTGGCCGCGATGCTCGTAGCGCAGCACGCTCATCGTCCGCGCGAGGCGCGCCGCGAGCTCGTCCCACATGTGGACATCGAGGCCCAGGGCGTGGCTCATCACGACCGGCGGGCCCTCGCCCTGCACCGTGACGTGCAGCTGCGGCGTGCTGAAGGTGTGATGCTCGGCGATACGAACGTCGCGGGTGAGCGACTGCGCCGGCGGCAGCTTGCCGGCCGCGCGCAAGAGCTCCGTCGTGATCTTGAACGCCGTGTTCGCCGCCGGAACGCCGCAGTAGATTGCTCCCTGCATCAGCGTTTCCTTGATCTTTTCGAGCGGTGTGCCGTGCTCGATCGCCGCCTTGCAGTGCAGCTCGAACTCCTCCCAGCGCGCCAGGCCCATCGTCATGCCGAGGACGAGCAGGCGCCGCGTCTCGTGGTCGAGGCCGGGGCGACCCCAGATCTCGTGCCAGGCATAGCGCGTGATGAGGCTCTGGAAGTCGGCGTTGAATTCGCTCGCCCGTGCCAGCGACTGATCGACCCAGGCGTCGCCGAGGACGGCCCGGCGGTTGACGAGGCCGCGGTCGAAATCGTCGGCACGGTCGTTCATCTGGCTGCTCCTGACGAGGGACGTTGCAAGGCGTCGAGCTGTGCCCGGACGGCGGCGC
Organism: Caldimonas sp.; assembly: GCA_035555295.1. GTDB lineage: Bacteria > Pseudomonadota > Gammaproteobacteria > Burkholderiales > Burkholderiaceae_C > Schlegelella_A. The sequence goes on along the minus strand of DATMGW010000354.1, from coordinate 1,952 downwards.
CGGCGTGCTGCATCTCGGCATCGACGTCGACCGCCGGCGCGGCTCCGGCCCCTGCCGCCACGGCGCCGAGATGGCGGTCGAGGTTGGTGCGCATCCGGACAACGTCGACCTCGAGACCGCTGCAGGCATCGGCGAGCGCCCGCAGCGCCCCGTGGGCCGCCAGGAAGAGCGACGGCCATTGCGCCAGCTCGGCCTGCCAGTCGCCGAGGCCGCGCTCATGCTCCTGCGGCATGGCAGCGAGCAGCGTCGCGGCGAGCTGCGGAGCGCGCGTCGCCGCTGCGATCGCGATCAATGCCGCGACCGGATTGCGCTTGTGCGGCATCGCCGACGAGCTGCCGCGCCCCGGGGCGCTCGGCTCGGCGACCTCGCCGACCTCGGCCTGCGCCAGCAGCGCCAGGTCGCGCCCGATCTTGCCGAGCGAGCCGCACAGCACGGCGACTTCGCAGCCGAGCCCGACCCAGGCGTCGCGCTGGACATGCCACGCGCCGGCGGGAACGGCCAGACCCAGACGCTCGCCGACTCGCCGCGCGATCGCCGCGCCCCGGTCGCCGAACCCGGCGAGCGTGCCGACGGCGCCGCCGAGCTGCAGCTGCAGCGCCGCTTCGGACGCACGCGCCAGCCGAGCGCGGGCGCGGACCAGCGGTGCGAGCCAGGCGACGACCTTCCAGCCGAAGCTGATCGCCCGCGCCGGCTGCAGCAGCGTGCGCCCGAGCATCGGCGTCGCCGCGTGCCGGCGCGCCAGTGCGAAGAGCGCGTCGACGAGACGGTCGATCTCGGCCGCGACGAGCGCCATGGCTCGCCGCGTCGCCAGGACCATCGCCGTGTCGATCGCGTCCTGGCTCGTGCTGCCGCGATGGACGAAGGCGGCGGCAGCGGCATCGCTATGCGCCACCCGCGCCCTCAGCTGCGCGACGAGCGGAACGACGATCGTCCCGGACTGGCGCGCCGCCGCGACGATCGCCTCGACGTCGAAGCCGCCGATCCGGCAAGCTGCGACGATTGCCTGCTCCGCCGTGACCGGAATCTGGCCTTCGGCCGCTTCGGCCACGGCGAGCGCGGACTCGAACTCGAGCATCGCGCCGAGCAGCGCCGCATCGGAAAATACCGCTTCCATCTCGGCGGTCGAGAGGGTCCGTTCGAAGAGCGAGGCCGCCATGATTAGTCCACCAGGTCGCTGCGCAGCTACTTGCGGTTCGAGCGCAGCGCCGCCGTGTCGGGCCGGCCAGCCGCCTGCAGTCGGGCCGCCTTCTTGTTGAGCAGGTGCCGGATGTTGGCGAGCGACAGCAGGTGCGCCTGCATCAGCATGAGCAAGCCGCTGCGCCAGAGCTCGAGCACGGTCGCCTCCGGCAGGGCGCGGAGCTTGTCCTCGTCGACGGCGAAGAAGCCGTCGACCGAGAGCTTCTGCCCGTTCGGCAGGGTCGCGTCGGCCTTCATCTCCTTGAGCACGCCGAGGTTCACGACGCGGGCGCAGAAGGCGCGCGTGCGCTCGGTCTCGAGCTCGAAGCGCTCGAGGAAATCGATCGCCCGCTGCAGTGCCGGAGCCGGCGCGTCGGCGGCGTCGAAGAGCGGCTCGCCGGCGTGCTCGGAAAAGCCGCTCCAGGCGTCGTCGACGAGGACGTTGATCCCCGAAGCGCCCGGCATCGCCGCCGTCGAGAACGGATAGCGGCGGATGTAGGCGGGGATGTAGCGTGCCTCCCAGCGCGTGCCGTCGACGTGCAGGTTCTCGCCGTGGCTCAGGCCGAGCAAGGCGACCGGCGACAGCATCGGCTTGCCGGCCGTGTCGTGCTGCCCGGTCTCGACGAAGACGATCGGAAATTCGAGCGCCGCCTGCGGAAACTCGGTCGCAGTGACGAAAACGGCGTGCAGCTCCCGGGCGATCGAGAAATCGGCGAGCGGCGAGATCCGGTGCCGGCGATGGACCGCCGGGTCGAGCGGAGTCGAGCGGCGGTACA
>DATMGW010000353.1:0-6302 GCA_035555295.1 Caldimonas sp. | reverse complement strand
GACGGCTGGCCGTGGTTCTCGATCCGCCCGCGGCTTTGCGATGAGCGCCGCCCCGCCGCGTCGACGCGCCCTCGTCACCGGAGCGAGCGGAGGGATCGGCCGCGCCATCGCCGAGCGGCTCGCCGGCGACGGCGCGCATGTGATCGTGCACGCGCACACCAGGATCGCAGCGGCCGACGCGCTTGCCGCAGCGATCGTCGCAAGCGGCGGCAGCGCCGAGGCGATCGCCTTCGACGTCACCGATCGCGAAGCCTGCCGCGCGGCGTGCGAGCGCCTCGTCGCGGCGGGCGCGATCCAGATCGTCGTCAACAACGCCGGCCTGCACGACGACGCCGTGTTCCCGGCGTTGCGCGAGGAGCAATGGCACCGCGTCGTCGCCGCGTCGCTCGACGGCTTCTTCAACGTCACGCAGCCGCTCGTCATGCCGATGCTGCGGACGCGCTGGGGCCGCATCGTCAACCTGTCGTCGATCGCTTCGCTCACCGGCAATCGCGGCCAGGTCAACTACGCCGCCGCGAAAGGCGCGATCAACAGCGCGACCAAGGCGCTCGCGCTCGAACTGGCGAGCCGCGGCGTCACCGTCAACGCCGTGGCTCCCGGGATCGTCGACGCCGGCATGGGCGAAGCGTTCGACGCCGCCCTGATCGACAGGCTCGTGCCGATGAAGCGCGCCGGCCGGGCCGAGGAGGTCGCGGCGCTCGTCGCCTTTCTCGCCTCCGACGACGCCGCCTACATCAGCGGCCAGGTGATCTCGATCAACGGCGCGATGATTTAGCTAGCGCGCTGCCCCGATCGCGCACCCTGCCAAGACTACTTCGACGGCGCCGGGCTGCCTTGGCCCGCCGGAACGAGCTCGCCCTTCTTCCTCGCCTCCAGGGTCTCCGCCTTGCGCTCGGCGCGCGTCTTGGTCGACTTGGCCTTCTGGATTTCGACATCGGCCTTCTGGTTCGAGCCAGCGGGCGTCAGCTTCCCGGCCTTCTCGGCAGCGCGCGTTTCCGCCTTGCGCTGGGCGCGGGTCGTCGTCGGACCCGATGCCGCCGGTCCGACTTGCGGCGCGCCACCTTGACCGGCCGGCGTGAGCTTGCCGGCCTTCTCCAGCGCCCGCGTCTCCGCCTTGACGTCGGCCCGCGACACCGGTGCGCTCGCCTGGGCCAGTGCCCCTTGCCAGGCCACGGATGCAGCCACGGCGGCGGCGACCACGAGAACGGATTTCGAGGACATGTCTACTCCTTTGGGATCGCGGGCGTCGTGCCCAGTCCCAAATCTTCGCTGCAACCGCGTTCGGCGACAAGACCCGGCCGCGGGAATGGGAACTTCGCCTCATCGCGCCGCGAACGGCGGACGCCCGGCACGCCGCCTGGCGACGAGACCGGGCAGGCGCAGCAGGAAGCCGAACATGAGACGGAGATGCATCCAGCTGAGCAGGGCGTTGTCGCGAACGTAGCGGAAATGCGAGACGCCGCCTTCTTCAGGACGCAGATACTTCACCGGCGCGGCCAGGTTGATCGGCCGGACGCCGCGCCACGCCAGACGCACGACGGCCTCGGTATCGAAGTCGAAGCGGCGCATCCAGATCTGTCGGCGCATCACGTCGACGAGCGGTGCGATCGGGTAGACGCGAAAGCCGTACAGCGAATCGTCGATTCCCGCGCCGAGCGTCTCGAGATTCGTCCACCAGTTCGAGACGCGACGGCCGCGCACGCGCAACAGCGGCGCCGAGGCATCGAAGACCGGCCGGCCGAGGATCATCGCCTCGGGTTGGGCCAGCGATTCGCGCATGAAAGCGGCGATCAGGTCGGCCGGATGCTGGCCGTCCGAATCCATCGTCAGAGCGTGCGTGAAACCGGCGGCAAGCGCGGCTTCGAGCCCATGCAGGACGGCCGAACCCTTGCCGGCGTTGGCGGCAAGGACGTCGACTCGCAGGCCCGGGTTGGCGCCGGCCATGGCCTGCAAGCCGGCGGCGGTCCCGTCGTCGCTGCCGTCGACGACGACCCAGACCGGCGACCACGCCGCTCGCGCCGCACGCACCGTGTCGTAAACCGTGGCGCCGGTGTTGTAGCTCGGGACGAGGACGAGGTGCGTCGTCGATTCGCTCATCGGGCGACCTCGCGGGCGAAATACTCCTCGAGGCGGCGCAGGAGGGCGCGATGGTCGGCGTCGGGCGCGAAGCGTTGCCCGAGCCTGAGGCGGATCACGACCGGGCCCGGCGGCGGCCGCAGCAGGCGCCAGCCCTTGGTCAGATAGGGCGATTCGCTCTCGATGACGACGGTCTGGATCGGAACGCTGGCCAGCTGGGCGATCAGCGTCATGCCCGGCTTGAAGTCGTTGATCGGCGGGCGCACGGTGCGCGTTCCCTCGGGAAAGAAGACGAGCTGTCCGCCCTCTTTCAGGCTGGCGACGGCGTCGCGCACCATGCCGCGCCCGGCGTCGTTGCGGATGTAGCGGGCCAGCCGGGCCCCGGTGCCGAGAAAGATGTTGTGCGACAGCTCGGCCTTCATGATGCAGACGCCGCGCGGCAGCCGCGCGACGACGACAAGGGCATCGAGCATGGTCGGGTGATTGGCGGCGACGATGAGGCCACCGGCTTCATCGCGCAAGGCATCGAGCGCGCTCGAGTCGATGCGCATCATGCCGAGACGCTGCGCCGTCGACCAGGCCGAGCGGTAGATGAACGAGATCGCGGAACGGCCGAAACGCGTGCCGGCGCGACGCGGCAGCAGCAGCGAGAGCAGCGGTGCGACGAGGCTCCACACCAGCGACATCAGGCCGAGCTGCGCGATGATCAGCGCGAACGACAGCCGGTGCAGCGGGCCGGGACGCGGATGCGGGGGCGGCGGCGTCGTCAATCGTCGGTCACCACCCGTTGGCTCGACGTCGCGAAGATCCACGAGACGCCGAAACCCGCCGTGACCGACGTCTCGCGCCGCACCAGCGGGCTCGCTGCGAAAGCAGCGCCGTGCAGGTCGTCGTAGCGGACGAAGCCGCCGACCCAGGCGTTGCCGAAGCGGCGCGAAAACGCCGTCGTGGCACGCCATCCCGCGTAGCCGCCCGGCGCGTCGTAGGCGGGCCGCGCCGCCGTGGCGAATTCCGGCGCGACGCCGTAGAAGTGCTCGTGATAGCGGCGGTCGGCAAAGAGCGGGCCGGCGAGCATGCCGAGATTCCAGCGCCCGGCGAAGCCGCGCACGTCGAGGTTGAGGTTGGGCGAAAGAGTGAGGCCGATCGGGCGCGGCGCGCTCTGCAGCGTGATCGCCTCGCGCAAGGGCAGGCGCAGGTCGAGCTTGAGCTTGTGGTCTTCGGACTGCCACAGCTCGACGTTGAGGTTGGGGCCGATCTCGAAGGTGCCGGGCAGGTCAGGCATGCCCTGGCGCGCGTCGCTGTTCTTGCTTCGCGTCGGCACCGACGCCGCCAGGCTCAGGTCGACGACGACGCGGCGGCCTGCGAACAGGATGGCGCGGGCGCCATCGCGGTCGGCACGCAGGAAACGGCCGCGATAGGCGACGAAGGGCAGCGGCAGGAGATAGCTGCTCGTCTGGTCCGATCCCCGGTAGTCGGGAAAGCGCACCGCGGCTCCGCCGAGGCCGAGCTCCCAGAGAGGTTCGGTGGCTGTCGCCGACGCATCCGCGTCGCCGCTCTTGACGACCGGCCCCTCGACGACCGGGCCTGGCAGGGGAACATCATCGGCGCGAGTGGGCGAGCCGCCGAGCGACAGCACAAGCAGCGCCACGGGCACCGCGGCTCGGGCCCGCAAGGAGGCCTTCGGTCTCACGATGCCGAGGCCTCGGCGTCGCGGATGTTGAAGCGCCTGCGCTTCCAGAACGCCAGACTGCGCCCCAGGTTGCCGAGCGAGACGAGGTAGTACATCGCCTTCAGGGCGGCGATCGACGGCCAGATCGGCGTCTTGCCGTAGATGTCGCCGGCGAGCAGCGAGAGCAGCGCCTCCTTCACGCGCAGCGGGTTCTGCGGGTACATGAAGAACTCGCGCATCGTCGGGCTCGAGACGCGAAAGATGAACCACGAGAACTCGCGCGGCCCGCGCCGCACCAGCTTGTCGTAGCGGCGACGCGCGCGCGCCGCCTGGCGCGGCCGGTCGAGCGTCGTCTCGACGACCTCGACGCCGGCAAAGCCGCTCTTCATCGCCAGCAGCACGCCCGAGGAAAAGACCGGATCGATGAAGGCGTAGGCGTCGCCGAGCATCAGGAAGCGCTCGCCGCTCGACACGGTGCTGCTGTACGAGTAGTTGCCGGTCGCGTGCACTTCGGAGACGAGGGTCGCTCCGGCGAGCCGTGCCGCCAGCGCCGGGCAAAGCGCGATCGTGTCGCTGAAGAACTCGGGCAAGGGCTTCGTTCGCGACTTCAGGTAGTACGGCCAGCACACGGCGCCGATGCTCGTCGCGCCGTCGGCGAGCGGGATGAACCAGAACCAGCCGTGATCGAACCAGAAGATCGTGATGTTGCCTTCGGCCTTGCCGGGCAGGCGCGTCGCGCCCTCGAAGTGTCCGAACAGGGCCGAGCTGTTGTGCTTCGGGTTCTTCAGCTTGCAGCGGAACTGGTTGGCGAGCAGCGTGTCGCGGCCCGATGCGTCGACGACGAAGCGAGTCCGCCAGGTCTTCTGCGCGGCACCGTCGAGATCGGCTTCGACGGTCGCGCCTTCGCTGTCGAACGACACCTTCTTTACACGGCAGCCTTCGATCGCCTCGGCGCCCTTGGCCGCGGCGTTGCGAAAGAGCAGCTCGTCGAGCTCGGAACGGCGCACCTGCCAGGCGTAAGGCATGGTCTTGTCCCAGGCCTCGACGAACTCGATCATCGCCTGGTGCTCGTGCTCGGGGGAGACGAATTCGACGCCGTACTTGGTCATGCCGAGGCGCTCGACGGCAGCGCGCACGCCGAGCGCATCGAAGAGCGGCGCGTTCGCGGGCAACAGCGATTCGCCGATGTGAAAGCGCGGGTGGCAACCCTTTTCGACCAGGACCACGTGCCGGCCGCGCTCGGCGAGCAGCGCCGCGATCGTCGAGCCGGCCGGGCCGCCGCCGACGACGAGCACCTCGCAATCGAAATCGGTGGAGCCCCGGGGCGGGGCGGCGCCGGCGTTCGGGGAAGTGTCGTTGCGGCTCGACATGGCAGGGATAAAAGCGGCAGCACTGCGGCTGGTCTCGACGACTCATTGCCCGGCGCTTGGATGAGGGCCGGATTCTATCGTCGGGGTGGGCGCCATCGCCCTCGGGACCCTCGGCTCACTGCGGCGGACAGGCGCGAAACTCGGGCTGGGCTTCGGCCGCGAGCGTATGCGCAACCAGCGCCGCATGCTCCGATTCGCCGACGATGCCGGGCAGCAGCGCCTGCGTGAACTGCCAGGCGACGGCGACGCTCACGTCCGCCTGCGAAATCGATGCGCTCGTCGCCGTGAGCGGACGGGTCCTGAGCTCGCCTTCGAGCCCCCGGTAGGCGGCGGCGAGCTGTCCGCGCACGCGCTCGACCCACGGCTCGTGCTGCTTTTCCGGCGGCCGAAGATTGCACTCGTAGACGATCTGCACGCTCTTCTCGCAGGCCGCCAGCGCCAGCCCGATCAGGCGCAGCTCGTGCTGCATGGCGGCGCGCCCGCTCGGCACGAGACTTCTTCCCGAGACCGCGATCGCCTCGGCATACTGCAGGATGAGCGTCGAATCCATCAGGACCTCGCCGTCGTCGCAGACGAAGGTCGGCGCCTTGACGACCGGGTTGATGGCCGAGAACGCGTCGAAGGCGCGAAAGACCGAGATCGGCCGGTGCTCGAACGGCAGGCCGAGCAGCTTGAGCGAGATGGCGACGCGCCGCACGTACGGCGAGTCGGGCATGCCGATCAGCTGCATGGGCGAGCGCTACCTCTTCAGGACCGGCTGCTTCATGTCGCGGCGCCTGCTCGCGCCGTTGCGCCGCAGCGCCGCCTATTCGCCCAGGTAGGCCGCCCTCACCTTCGGGTCGGCGAGCAGCTCCTTGGCGTCGCCGCGCATCGTCACCTCGCCCGAATCCATGACGTAGCCGCGCGAGGCGAGCTGCAGGGCACGGCTGGCGTTCTGCTCGACGAGCAGGATCGTCGTGCCGCGCTTGTGGATGTCGTCGACGACCTCGAAGATCTTGTCGACCAGGATTGGCGACAGGCCCATCGAAGGCTCGTCCATGAGCAGCACCTTGGGCCGGGCCATGAGGGCGCGGCCGATGGCCAGCATCTGCTGCTCACCGCCGGACAGGGTGCCCGAAGCCTGCTTGGTCCGGTCCCGCAGCTTGGGGAACAGGTCGTAGACGCGTTCCAGGTCTGCCTTTGCCTTT
>DATMGW010000352.1:0-13033 GCA_035555295.1 Caldimonas sp. | reverse complement strand
ATCTGTCCGGCTTCCCTGGCCGACGTGTACTGCACCTGGACCCGCGGCAGCAGGCCGAGCTGGACGGCCTGCTTGGTCATCGAATAGGCGCCGGAGATCACCGCCTGCGAGGCGATGACGGAGGCCAGCGTCGCGAGAATGACGGCCGGCACCAGCCAGACCGCCGGAAAGAGTCGGAAGAACGGGTTCTCCAGCGCGCTCGCGTCGCGCAGGAGCAGGGCGCCCTGGCCCATGTAGTTGAGGGCCAGCGACGGCAGCACGAAGGTGTTCCAGGCCAGGCGGATCGGCCGCTTGCCGAAGTGCCCCATGTCCGCATAGAGCGCTTCGGCGCCGGTCAGCGCCAGGACGATCGAGCCCATGACGACGAACAGGTGCCAGCCGCGCGCCTGCAGGAACGCGAGCGCCTCGAACGGATCGAGCGCGCGCAGGATCGCGGGCTGGCGCGAGATCTGCACCACGCCGCTCACGGCGAGCACCGCGAACCAGACGACGATGATCGGCCCGAAGGTCTTGCCCACCGCCCCGGTGCCGTGGCGCTGGACGAGGAAGAGGACGACGATGATCGCCGTCGACAGCGGCAGCACGTAGGCCTTCAACGCGGGCGTGATCGTCTCGAGGCCTTCGACCGCGCCGAGCACCGAGATCGCCGGAGTGATGACGCTGTCGCCGTAGAAGAGCGCGGCACCGAGCACGCCGGTCAGGAGCAGCCAGGTGCGCCGCTGCGGCGTGCTTCCGGCGGCGTGCGCGGCGAGGGCGGTCAACGCCATGATGCCGCCCTCGCCGCGGTTGTCGGCGCGCAGGATCAGGACGACGTACTTGAGCGTCACGACGACCATCAGGGCCCAGAAGATCACCGACACCGCACCGATGATGTGATGCGCGTCGAGCGGAACGCCGTTGGCGGGGTTGAACACCTCCTTCATCGTGTAGAGCGGGCTCGTGCCGATGTCGCCGTAGACGACGCCGAGCGCGCCGAGCGTCAGCGCGGCGAGGCCGTGGCGGCGGTCGGAACCGTCCATGCCCGCGCTACTTGAGGAGCGTCTCGCGCATGAACATCACGGTCGCGTAGAACTGGAAGTCGGCGTTGTCCTTGCGCGCGAAGCCGTGCCCCTCGTTCTCGGCGCGCAGGTACCAGACCCGGGTGCCGTTGGCGCGCGCCTGCGCGACGATCTGCTCGGCCTCGGTGTAAGGGACGCGCGGGTCGTTCCTCCCGGCGACGACGAAGAGCGGCTTGCTGATCTTCGCGGCATTCGTGAGCGGCGAGATCCGCGTCAGGAACTCCCGCATCTCGGGAATCCGCTCGTCGCCATACTCGACGCGCCGCAGGTCGCGGCGATAGCTCTCGGTGTTCTGCAGGAAGCTGACGAAGTTCGAGATGCCGACGACGTCGATCGCTCCGGCGATCCGGTCGGCGTAGTGCGTCGCCACCGCCAGGCTCATGTAGCCGCCGTAGCTGCCGCCCGAGACGAGGACGCGCGAAGCGTCGAGGTTCGGTTGCGCGGCGATCCAGTCGAGGAGGGCACCGATGTCCCTGACCGAGTCCTCGCGCTTCATGCCGTCGTCGAGCGACAGGAAGGTCTTGCCGAAGCCGGCCGAGCCGCGCACGTTGGGGCGGATCAGGACGACGCCGAGCTCCTCGACGAAGTAGTGATAGCGGCCGATGAAGCCGAACTCGGCCTGCCCTTCGGGCCCGCCGTGGATGTCGACGAGCACCGGCCGCTTGCCCGTGAAGCGCGCCGGAGGAAGGTCGACGACGCCGGAGATCTCGCGCCCGTCGAAGGTCTTCCAGTGCACGAGCTGCTGCTCGCCGAAAGCGGCCATGTCGACGCCGGCCGGAGCGAACGGGCGCGTCCACGGCAGGGTCGTTCCGTCGCCCGGGTCGAGCGTTGCGACCTGGCTCGGTGCCTTGCTGCTCGTTTGTGCGAAGGCGAGCACGGGAAGCCGGGGATGGAAGTGCGCCGCGGTCACGCTGCCCGACGGAAGCAGGGGCGAGGGCAGCTCGTGGAACGAGTCGCCGTCGAAGAAGAGCAGATCGCCGCGTCCCTCGACGTTGACGCGGACCGCCAGCAGCCTGCCGTCGTGGCTCGTCGCGAACCCGGTGACGTCGGCCTTGACGTGACGCGTGATCGGGACGAGGCGTCCGTCGGCGATGGCGTAGAACATCAGCTCGCGGAACTCGCCGGCGCGGTCGCTGACGACGAAGAAGCCCGAATCGTCGCGCTTCCATTCGCCGGCGAAGTGGGTGGCCTTGTCGGCGCTGCCGGGCGCCGGCAGCAGCTGTCGCTTCTCGCCGCTCGCGAGGTCGAGCAGCCAGACCTGCGATTCGGTCGCCGAGAGATAACGCGTCAGCGACGCGCTGCGGTCGTCCCAGGAGACGCCGCCGACGCTCCATCCGCCGCCCGGCAGCTCAGCGAGCTTGCGGCGCGTCTCCGGATGCGTCGGGTCGACCAGCGTCAGCGTCTGCACGATCTCGGCGCGACGCCCTCCGCCGGCGGTGCGGTCGAGCGGCAGAGAAAGATAGAGCAGCCGACTCGAGCGGTGCAGCCAGCCTTCGATCTCGTGGCGCTGGTCGGGCTCGGTGACAAGCGTGACCTGCCGCGTTGCCAGGTCGAGCCGATAGATCTGTGCCGCTTCGTCTCCGCCCGTGCTGCGCTCGAAGACGACCGCGTCGCCCGTCGTCGGATCGAAGCTGCCGCGTCGCACCGGGTCGGCGAAGTCGGTGAGCGGCTCGGGCTCGGCGAGCGGCGAGACGAGACGAAAGAGCTGCGTCGTGTCGGCGCCCGCCTTGCGGTAGGCGACCAGCATCTCGCGCTTCGTCGGATGCCAGTCGACGAAGGCATGGCCGCGGAAATCCGTGTAGCGCGCGACATCGTCGGCGATGCGCTTGGGGATCGGCGGGATGCCTTGCACGACGAGGTTGCGGTTCGGCGCGATCCACTCGCCGGTCGCGTTGGCGACCGCCGCGCTGCGCCCGGCATCGACGACGGGCGGCTGCTGCGGCAAGGGCGCGCAAGCGCACAGCACGAGCGCTGTCGTGAGGGCCCATGCGGCGCCGCCGGGCGTGGCGGGGCGCGGCACCGGTATCCGCTGCTCAGGCATCGCGTACATCGGCGACCGGGGCGGCCCCGAAATCGCTGCGTTCCAGATAGGCGATGACGCGCGCCGCCGCGTCTCGGCTCGACGTCAGCTGCCCCGTTTCCTTGAGGCGAAGGAAAGCGGCCTGTTCGGGAAAGCCTTCGCTGGCGGCGCCGCGCAGGGCGGTCTGCATGTCGGTATCGATCACTCCGGGGGCGAGGGAAACGATCTTCGCGCCCCGCGCCAGCTCGGCCTGGTCGAGCGCTACCGCGCGCGAAAGATTGTCCATTCCGGCCTTAGCGGCACAGTAAGCCGCTTGTCCCGCCATGCCGCGCCGGCCGAGCCCCGAAGAGATGTTGAGGACGCGGCGCCGACCGGGCCAGCTGGCGGTGGCGCGCAGGAAGGCGGCGGTCAGCAGCAGCGGCGCCTCGAGGCTCGCGCGCAACGCAGCCGACAGCTCCGCGCTCGTGCTTCGCTCGAGCGCGCCGACCGGCGTCAGCATGGCGGCGTTGTTGATCAGGCTCGCGCTGGCGAAATCGTTGGCGGCGAGAGCATCGAGGCAGGCCTCGAGCCGTGCCGCTACCGCGATCGGCTCGGCCAGATTCATCGTCCACTGCTCGCAGATCGCGCCGACCTTGGCAGCCTTCGCCGCGAGCGAATCGTTGCTGCGACGCGAGATGCAAAGCAGGGTTCGATCGGCGCCGGCCAGCAGCCGATCGGCGATCGCTGCACCCATGCCGCGCGAGGCGCCGGTGACGATGTAGAGCTGCCGTGGCATGGCTTGTTCTTCTCCGAGCACATCGCATCGCGAAGGCGAGCGCCGCCGATGATACGGGCCGGGGCGCCTCGCTCGCCCGCGCCACCGCGGCGGCGCGACCTCGCGCCGTGTGGCGCGAATGCCAGCGACTCGCGCGAATCGCGTTGACGGTCGTGCCGTCGCCGGGCAGACTTCCGGCCTCGGCGAGCACGTGCTCTCGCCGCCGTCGCGAAGCCTAGCGCTTCGTCCTGCAACTGCCCGCGAAGGAGGAGCCCCATGTCGAAGACCCTGCCTCCCCTTGCTCGAGCCGCCGCCGCGTCGGCCGCCGCCTGATCCGCGCGTAGTGCTTCCCCGGCCTCGAGGCCGGTCCGACCGAAGTTTCGCTTCCGCATCCGGCGCCGCACCGCGGCCGGCTTTGCATCGCTCGTTCCGGCAGGACGCCTGCCGGCGATCGCGGCTCGGCGTGTCCCGCCCGGCCGCACCACTGCACGCCACGGATTCACATGCTCCACTTCGATTTCGATCGCCTTCATCGCGTCGGGCTCACGCCCGCGCTCGCCGATCGCGCCCGCACCTGCGCCGAGGGCCGCGACGAACCCTTCGAGCTGCTTCGCGTCACGACGGTGCATCGCGAGACCCTGCAACTTCACGACGGCAACGTCGAGACTTCGGCACGCCCGCTGCCGCGCCTGGCCCGCGAAGGGCTGGAGGACGGCAGCGCGCTCGCGGTCGGCGACTGGGTGCTGGCCGCGCGCGAAGCGTCGGGCCAGCGCTGGGTGCACGAGCGCGTGCCGCCGACCTCGCATATCGCTCGCCGCGACGGCGACGGGCGCCGCCACGCCGTCGTCAGCAACGTCGACCACGCCTTGCTCGTCATGGGCCTCGACGACGACTTCAACCTGCGCCGCCTCGAGCGCTACCTGGCGCTCGCGCACGCGGGTGGCGTCGCGCCGCTCGTCGTGCTGACGAAAGCCGACCTTGCGGCTGCCGATCCGGCATTGCGCGACGTGCGTGTCGAGGCGCTGCGGCGCAGGCTTGCGGCACGCGTCGAGGCGATCGCCGTCGACGCGACGGATCGGCGCTGCGCTGCGCGCTTCGCCCACGTCGCCGGCGCCGGCCGCACCCTCGTCGTCCTCGGCTCGTCGGGCGCCGGCAAGTCGACCCTGACCAACGCCCTGCTCGGCAGCGCCGTGCAGGACACCGGCGCCGTGCGCGAGCACGACGGCCGCGGCATGCACACGACGACGGCGCGCTCGCTGCACCTGCTGCCCGGCGGCGCCTGCGTCATCGACACGCCGGGGCTTCGGACGTTGCGACCCGACGTCGACGAGGCGACGCTCGCGGCGAGCTTCGACGACGTCGAGACGCTGTCGGCGCAATGCCGCTTTCGCGATTGCCGGCACCGTGCCGAGCCCGGCTGCGCCGTGCGCGACGGCGTCGACCCGGACCGCCTGCGCAACTTCCAGAAGCTTCTGCGCGAGACGCGGCGCGATACCCTGAGCTACACCGAACGGCGACAACAGGTCTCGGCCTGGAAGTCGCGCGGCAAGGAGGCGCGGGTGCGCATGAAGATGAAGCGCGGCGAGCCGTGAGCGTGCTCGACGTGCGCCCGCTCAGGGGGGCGAGGTCAGGCGATCGCGCGTCGCAAGTGCCGGGAACAGGCGCAGCCACGTCGCCGCGACGAGCAACGTCCCCATCGCGCCGAGGACGACCGAGCCGACCGGCCCGAACCACGCCGCCGTCATCCCCGATTCGAACTCGCCGAGCTGGTTCGACGCGCCGATGAAGACCGAGTTGACGGCGCTGACGCGGCCGCGCATCTCGTCGGGCGTGTCGAGCTGAACGAGCGACTGGCGGATGACGACGCTGACCATGTCGGCCGCTCCCGAGACGACGAGCGCCAGCAGCGACAGCGGGAACGAGCTCGAGACGCCGAAGGCGAGCGTCGCGACGCCGTAGACGGCGACGGCCGAGAGCAGGACGTGGCCGGCGCGGCGCGTCACCGGCCAGCGCGTCAGCACGATCGAGGTCGCGAAGGCTCCGGCGGCCGGCGCGGCGCGCAGCAGGCCCAGGCCCCACGAGCCGACGTGCAGCACGTCGCGCGCGAAGATCGGCAGCAGCGCCGCCGCGCCGCCGAACAGCACGGCGAAGAGATCGAGCGAAATCGCGCCGAGCACGGCCTGGCGGTGGCGCACGAAGCGGATTCCGGCGAGCAAGGTCTCGACGCTGATCGCCTTCCTGATTCGCGCCGGCCGCTCGTAGCGGATGCCGGCGGCCAGCAGCCCGGAGACGACGAAGAGCGCGGCGCACACGGAGTAGACGACGTCGGCGCCGGCGACGTAGACGAAGCCGCCGATCGCCGGGCCGGCGACGATGGCGCTCTGCATCCCGGCCGAGCTGAAGGCCAGGCCGCGCGGCAGCAGAGCCGGCGGCAGCAGCATCGGCGTCAGCGCCTGCTGCGTCGGCATCTGGAAAGCGCGCACCGTGCCGACTGCGACCGAGACAAGGAACAGCATGTCGCGGTCGACGAAGTGCGCCCCCGACCCCCAGACCAGCGCCAGGGCGATTCCTGCCTGCGCCGCCATGCACACGGCGACGATTCGGGCGCGGTGGTAGCGGTCGACGACCTGGCCGGCGACGAGGACGAGCGCGAGAGCCGGGAGGAACTGGAACAGGCCGACCAGGCCGAGGTCCCAGGCGCTGTGCGTCAGGTCGTACATCTGCCAGCCGAGGGCGACGAGCAGCATCTGGTTCGCGGTCGTCCCCGCCAGGCGGGCGAACCACAGGCGGATGAAGGCGCGGTGCGCGAACAGCGCGACGGTCGGCCGCTCGAGCGGAGGGCGAGGCGTCAGTGCCTCGACGGTCTCGGCACGCTCGTCGAGATCGCCTTGCGGCGGCAGCGGAATCGCGCCTTGCGGCGGCGACGATTCGCCGTCAGCCACCGGAACGCTGCATCTGCGCCGAAGAGAGAACCCGAACCCCCGGTTGGCCTTCGCCGACTGCGGCGACGAGCGCCACGGCGACGTCGGTGGCCCGGATCGGCCGCCACGCGCGTGGCACCAGGCCCATGACCGGCGCGACCAACCGCATCGCCCAGACTTCGCCGGCGCGCTCCGGCTGGCCGAGCGCGGCGCGATCGCCGGCCAGCAGCGAAGGCCGGGCGATCACGACCGATTCGAAGCCGAGCCCGGCGACCGCGTCTTCCATCTCGCCCTTGACGCGGTTGTAGAAGACGCTCGAGCCGCGGTCGGCGCCGAGTGCGGAGACCACACCCAGGCGCGTCGCGCCGGCCTGCCGCGCGGCCCGCGCGGTGGCGACGACGGCGTCGAAGTCGACGCCGCGAAAGGCGGCCTGCGAGCCGGCGACCTTGATCGTCGTCCCGAGTGCGATGAAGGCGTCGTCGACGCTCGGCAGCTTCTTCGGGAGCTTGGCGAAATCGACGACGTGAACGCGGACCGACGCTCCGCTATCGAGCCCGGCGACGCTGCGTCGAACGAGGACGTCGACCGACTGATGGCTGCGGGTCAGCATCGCCAGGAGAGCGCGGCCGACGAGGCCGGTGGCGCCGGCGAGGAGGGCGGAGCGTGGGCGCGGCGACATGGACGCCATGCTACCGACTGCCTCGCCCGGCCGGTCGAACGCTCAGCGCTTGGGCGCGCCCAGTCGCGCCGGCGGCCGGCCGCTCGATCGCCCGTCGCGCGATGGGCCTTGCGGCCGTGGCGGCGACTGCCGGTGCGTGCCGCCGTTGCCGTTGCCGCTGCGCGGTGCGTCGCCGTTGCGGCGCGGCGCAAAGGAATGCCGGGCGCCGCCGCGGCCCGCGCCTTCGCCGATCACCATCCGGCCGAGCACGATCGGCTCGGGCCGCTCGTGCTCGGGCGGGGCGAAGCCGGGAACGATCTCCTTGGCGATCTCGTGCCGGATCAGCCGCTCGATGTCGCGCAGGAAGCCGTTCTCATCGACGCAGACGAGCGAGATCGCTTCGCCGGGTGTGCCGGCACGGCCGGTGCGGCCGATCCGGTGCACGTAGTCCTCCGGGACGTTCGGCATCTCGAAGTTGACGACGTGCGGCAGCTGGTCGATGTCGATGCCGCGCGCCGCGATGTCGGTCGCGACGAGGACGGCGAGCTCGCCCTTCTTGAAGTCGGCGAGCGCCTTGGTGCGCGCCGTCTGGCTCTTGTTGCCGTGGATCGCCATCGCGCTGATGCCTTGCTTGAGCAGGTGCTCGACGAGTCGATTGGCGCCGTGCTTCATGCGCGTGAAGACGAGCACCTGGTGCCAGTCGTTCGTCTTGATCAGGTGCGTCAGCAGGTCCTTCTTCATCTCGCGGCCGACCGGGTGCACCTTCTGGGCGATCAGATCGGCCGTCTGGTTTCGGCGCGCGACCTCGATCAGCACCGGCGCGTTCAGGAGGCGATCGGCGAGCGCCTTGATCTCGTCGCTGAAGGTCGCGGAAAAGAGCAGGCTCTGCTTTTTCGCCGGCAGCACCGCGAGCACCTTCTTGATGTCGTGGATGAAGCCCATGTCGAGCATGCGGTCGGCCTCGTCGAGGACGAAGATCTCGACGTGCGAGAGGTCGAGCGTGCGCTGCCCGTGGTGGTCGAGGAGCCGCCCGGGCGTGGCGACGAGGATGTCGACGCCGCGGCGTAGCTTGTCGAGCTGCGGCTGCATGCCGACGCCGCCGAACATCACCATGCTCGTCAGCTTCGAGTGCTTGCCGTAGGTGCGCACGCTTTCCTCGACCTGGGCGGCGAGCTCGCGCGTCGGCGTGAGGATCAGGGCGCGGATCGGCAGCTTGCCGCGCTGGTCGCGCACCGCGGGCTTGTTCATCAGGCGCTGCAGCATCGGCAGCACGAAGCCGGCGGTCTTGCCGGTGCCGGTCTGGGCGCCGCCCATGACGTCGCCGCCCGAGAGGACGGCCGGGATGGCCTGCGCCTGGATCGGCGTGGGCGTGTCGTAACCCGCTTCGCGAACCGCGCGCAGCAAGGGCTCGGCGAGGCCGAGGGAATCAAAGGACATGGAGTACTGCCATTGCATCGGCCTGCTGCCTGCACTTGCAGGCGCCAGTCGAAGGCAGACGGGAGAAGAAAGAGTCGGAAGCGACCGCGTCGGCGCTGACTGGAAAGGGTGGCGACGCGAGCTGCCATTGTAGGCGAAGCATCTTCGCCATGCTGGCGTCGCGCTCGCCGTGCCGGTCCAACCGCACGAAGCGGCCGGCTTCAGCGTCCCGGGTTCGCCAACGCGGCGCGGGCCTCGGTGAGGCGCGGGCTGTCGGGCACCTGGGATTTCGCGAGGAGGGCGACGGCGGCTTCCAGCGCCGGCCGCGCCGCCGCGGGTTGGCGTTGGGCCAGAAGGGCCCGGCCCTCGGCGAGGCGGGCCTCGGCCAGCACCGTCTGCTCGTTGCGAAACGACGGGGCAGGCCCGATCAGCGCGGCGGCCTCGCGGGACAGCTGCAGCCCGGCCGCCGGATCGTTGCGTAGCGCCAGCCGGGCGAGGCCGACCGTGGCGCATGCGCGTTGCCAGCGGCGCGTCGGCACCGGCCAGGCGTTGGCGTCCACCGGGGCGGCAGCCAGCACCTGGCGATAGGCCTGGGCTGCCGTCGCGAGGTCGGCATCGTCGCGTGCATCGCGCTCGAGGACTTCGGCATAGATGAGGCGCAGCCCGCGCGACTGCATCAGGTCGGCGCCGCTGCTTGCCTCGATGATCGGCAGTGCCTTCGCCGCCGCGTCGACGGCGGCGTCGTGATGCCCGGCGAGCGATTCCAATTCGGCCTGCAGGCCCAGGCTGAGGGCATAGGTCGGATCTTTCGAACGCTCGCTCCAGCGAGCGCTGGCGCTGCGCGCGCGCGGCAGCGCGGCCGCAACGTCGCCCTCGTCGGCGCCCATGGCTGCAAGCGTGAAGATGACGCGGTCGTTCAGGTTGCCGACCATCGAGCTCGTATCGCGAAGGCCGATCTCCTGCGCTTGCGCCAGCTCCGCATAGGCCGAGTCTCGCTCGCCGAGCTGATGGTGCGAGCGGCCCAGCCTCGTCAGGCCGATGCCGACGTCGCGGTTGCGGCCACTGTCGGTGGCAAGCGCCAGCCGCTGGGAGATCGCCAGTTCATCGGCCGACTCGGCGAAACGGCCCACGCGCTGGTAGAGATCGCCAAAGGCGTAGTGCGCCAGTCCGAGCGCCGATTCGCGCCGCTCGGCCTGTCCGGCGAGCGCCAGCATCGCCTTCAGCCGCTGCTCGGCGGCGTCGAACTGGTCGAGGCTCGTCAGCACCACCGCGGTCCATTGCACCGCGGCCGGATGAATCGGATCGCGCGGATGATCTTTCGCGAACGCCGCCGCCGCACGCTCGAAGTAGCTGAGCGAGGCATTGCGCTTCTGCGCGCCGAACGCGTTCAGTCCGAGTCGCCACAGCGCCGCGCCATAGCTCTCGCTGTGCTGCAGGCCTTCCCGCTCCATGACCGCCACCGCCTCGAGCAGAAGCTTGTCGGACTCGTCGATCCGGCCCCGGTCCGGCAGCGTCATGGCGTGCTCGACCAGTGCATAGACGTATTTCTCGCTGCCCGGCCCGTACACGTCCGCGGACAGGTGCACCGCCGCATCTTGGAGCGTATCGGCCTCGGCCGACAGGCCGTTGAGGCGATGCAACTCGCCCAGCGTCGTCAGCAACTCGAGTCGCACCGGCGGCGGCAGGTCACGATTGGCGAGCACGTCGGCGCCGCCTTTTTCGAGCAGCTCGCGGGCGGTCGTGTCGGCACCGTGGCCCACCACCTTCTCGCCGACCTGGGTGGTGTTGAAGACGCCGACCAGGAAGTCCTTGATCGCACGCGCGTTGGCGGCTTCGGCGCGTGCCAGCCGCGCTTGCCAAAGCGTGGCGACGACACCGGCGCAGACGGCGATGCCGAGCAGCGCGGCGGCGGCCACCGCGACCCGGTTGCGACGCACGAACTTCGCGGCGCGGTAGCGCCAGCTCGGCGGCTGCGCGCTCACCGCCTCGTGCCGCAGGTGCCGGTCGAGGTCGTCGGCGAGCGCCTGGACCGTCGGGTAGCGTTCTTCGGGGGCCTTGCGCATGGCCCGGGCGACGATCTGCGCCAGGTCGCCGTGCAGCGCCTGGCGCAACTTGGGCACCGACGTGCCGCGGGCCTCGGCGGCTTTGGCCGTCGGTTCGACGCTGCCGAGCTCGCGCGGCTCGGCCTCGACGATCTCGCGCGCGAGCAGCGCCGGTGTCGCCGCGGTGCTGGCGTAGGGTCGGGCGCCGGAGAGCACCACGAACAGCAGAACGCCGAGCGCATAGACGTCGGTCGCGGTGGTAATGGCTGCGCCGTTGACCTGCTCGGGCGACGCGTATTCCGGCGTCAGCCCCGCCGAGCCAGCGCGCGTCAGCTCGCTCGCTTCGGCCTGCTCGCCGAGCAGCTTGGCGACACCGAAGTCGAGCAGCTTCACATGGCCCTGATCGGTGACGAGGATGTTCGCCGGCTTCAGGTCGCGATGCACCACGAGGTGCGCGTGCGCGTGACCGACCGCCTCGCACACCTGCAGGAAGAGGCGCAGCCTGGCCTCGATGGTCAGATGACGCGCGTCGCACCACTGGTCGAGCCGTTCGCCTTGCACGTGCTCGAGCACCAGGTAACGGGTGCCGTCGGCCATCAGGCCGGCATCGAGCAGCTGGGCAATGTGCGGATGCGTGAGGCGGGCGAGGAACTCGCCTTCCTGGGCGAAGCGTGCATCGCCTTGCCCATCGATCCCGGTGCGATGCAGCAACTTGACGGCGGCCCGTCCGCTGTACAGGCCATCGCCTCGGGTGGCGAGCCACACCTGGCCCATGCCGCCGCTGCCGATCGGCTCGCGCAATTCCCAGGCGCCGAGACGGTCGCCGGCGGCGTGCGTCGGGGACGCCGACGCGGCATCGGCGCCGGCTGGTGATGGCGGCGCCGCCGCGCCGAGAAAATCTTCGGCCTGCGCAGCGCGATCGGCCTCGATCATCGCCAGCAGGCGGGCATGCAGCGCGGGCCGCGAAGCCGCCATCTCGGCCAGCAGTGCCTGCTGGCCGCCGGCGTCGGCCGCCAGCCAGCGATCGAAGAGGGGCATCAGCTCACGCCAGGTGCCCCCGCCCGTGGCCTCGCTCATTGCGACCTCGTCGGCGCTGACGGGAGTGGCGAAGCCGGCCGCCTCGCCGGTGGGCGAAGCGCTACTTCTTGTCCTTCATGAGCTTGATCTGCTCCTTCTCGAACGTGAACTCCCAGCCATCGGCGGGCCACTTGCTCTGCGTCACCCACTTGCGCGCGAGCGCAGCGGCCAGGCTCTTGTACAGGCCGGCCTGGTTCTTGTTGTAGACCGGCAGGTCGTGGATGTTGTGCAGCTTGTTGTCCTGGCCGACGCTGTACAGGTAGTAGGTGTGCGTCGCGTCCTTTTCATTCGTTCCCTTTTCGGTGATCTGGATGCCACGATGCACGCCGGAGGAGAGCTCGAGATAGTCGAATTCCTTGGCGCCTTCCTTCACGGATCCCTTGACTGCTGTCATGTAACTACCTCGTCTGTTGCCGAAGCCTTGACGCTAGCAGGGCGGCGCGCGGCCGACAAGCCGAGCGGCGACAATGGGCGACCGGGCCTAGGGTCGAGGCATCGGTTGCGGAGTCCTTCGTTTGAGCGAATCCCAGATCCGGCAGCGCCTGGCAGCCATCCTCGTTGCGGACGTGGCGGGCTATTCGCGCCTGATGGGCTGCGACGAATGCGGCACGGTCGCCAACCTGGAAGGCGCGCGCAGCGTTTTCCGGGCGTCGGTCGAGTCGCACCAGGGCCGCGTCATCGACATGGCGGGCGATTCGGTGCTGGCGATCTACGAGACGGCGAGCGGTGCCGTTGCTTCGGCCCTGGCGATCCAGCACGAGCTCGACGAGCGGGCGGCGCAGGTCGCCGAAGACTGCCGGATGCGCTTTCGCATCGGCATCCACCTGGGCGACGTAATGGAGAAGACCGATGGATCGGTCTTCGGCGACGGCGTCAACATCGCGGCGCGGCTGGAAGCCCTCGCCGAGCCCGGCGGCATCACCGTGTCCGACGCCGTCCAGTGCGCGATCAGGAACCGGATGAGCGCGACCTTCGACGACCTCGGCGTACAGCGCGTCAAGAACATCGCCGATCCGATCCGCGCCTACAAGGTGTACGACGCGGCGCGCCTGGCCGTTCCCACGGCGGCGGCCGCGGTGCCCGCAGC
>DATMGW010000351.1:0-6431 GCA_035555295.1 Caldimonas sp. | reverse complement strand
GCCGCGCCTTGCTGACGCGCACCGGGCTCGAGCCGGCGCTGCGCGAGGTGGCGATCCTGCGCGTCGGCGCCCTGTCCAGGGCAAGCTACGAGGTGCACCAGCACCGCAAGGTCGGGCGCAGCGCGGGCCTCAGCGACGCCGAGATCGAGGCCGTGCTGAGCCTTGACGTCGGCTCCGGCCTGAACCCGCGGCAGCGCCTGGTGATCGAGTTCACGGATGCGGTCGTCGGCGACGTCAGGGCGCCCGCGGCGCTCAACGACCGCGTCATCGCCGAGCTCTCCGAGCAGGGCTGGCTCGAGCTGCTGATGACGATCGGCTACTACATGCTGGTGTCGCGCGTGCTCGAGAACGTCGAGGTCGACATCGAGGATCACGACGTCGGCAAGCTGGAGTTCCGCCATGGCTGAGCCTCTTGCCCCAACGCCGCGCCCCGAGCCGGAGCGGCAGCTGTTCGATCCCGCGCTCGGCGTACCGCGCGGCACGGCGGCCCGCCTGCGTGGCCGGCGCATCCTCGTCGTCGGCGCCGGGCAGCGGCGCACTGTCGACGCGACGCCGCCGCTCGGCAACGGCCGGGCGATCGCGCTGCTGTGCGCGCGCGAAGGCGCGGCGGTGGCCTGTGCCGACCTGGACCTGGCGAGCGCCCGCGAGACGGTCGAGATGATCGAGGCCGAGGGCGGGACGGCGCTGGCGCTCGCCGCCGACGTGGCGCAGACGGCGCAGATCGCGACGATGGTGGCCGCGGCGCACGCCGCCCTCGGGGGTCTCGACGGCCTCGTCGTCAACGTCGGCATCGGCAACCGCAACCGCTTCGGCGAAGAGACGCCGGCGACGTGGGATCTGGTGCAAAACGTCAACCTGCGCGCCCACATGTTCTGCGCGCAGGAGGCGGCGCCGTTGCTGGCGCCGGGCGCGGCGATCGTCTTCATTTCGTCGACCGCGTCGATTTCGCCGGCGAGCGGCTTGCCCGCCTACGAAACGTCGAAGGCCGGACTCGCCGCGCTGGCGCGAGCCGTCGCCTTTGCCGGTCAGGCGCAGGGGCTGCGCGCCAACGTCGTCGCGCCCGGGCTGATCGACACGCCGCTCGGCCGCGACGCTTCGCGCTCGCGCCCGGGACGCGCGGCGCGGGCGCTGCCGTTCGCGCGCCAGGGCACGGCCTGGGAGGTGGCGCAGGCGACGCTGTTCCTCGTCTCGGCCGAGTCGTCGTACGTCAACGGCCAGGTGCTGATCGTCGACGGCGGTCTGTCGATCGGCGCCGTGCGCAGCGCCTGAGCGCAGCGCGACGCGAGGCCGCTTTTCGCTGCGGCCGGCGCCCGCGTCACTCGACGTTTTGCACCTGCTCGCGCAGCTGCTCGATCGCCACCTTCATGTCGACCGAGATCGCCGTCATCTCGATCGAGGTCGATTTCGAGCCGAGCGTGTTCGCCTCGCGCAGCAGCTCCTGGATCAGGAACTCGAGGCGCTTGCCGATCTCGCCGCCCTGATCGATCAGGCGCGCGATCTCGTCGAGATGCGAGCGCAGGCGCGCCAGCTCTTCGGCGACGTCGATGCGGATCGCGAAGGCCGCCGCTTCGTTGAGCGCGCGTTCCTGGATCGCTTCACGCGAGACCGATGCCGCGCCGCCGGCCTTGTCGAGCGCCTCGTTCCAGCGCTCGACGAAGCGCTGCTGCTGTCGCGCGACGGCCGCCGGCACCAGCGGCAGTGCCGCGTCGGCGAGTGTGCGCAGGTGGGCGACGCGCTCGGCCAGCACGGCGGCCAGGCGCGCGCCCTCGCGGGCCCGCGCCTCGGCCAGGCCGGCGATGCAGCGCCGGGCCGCGTCGAGCACGGCCGGTCCCGAGTCCTCCTGGCGCACCGCGCCGCGGCACCATTGCAGCACCTCGTGGACGGAGAGCGGGCGGGAATCGGGCAGATGCTCGCGGACCTCGCGCTCGATCCGCGCGACGTGCGCGAGCTGCTCGGGCTGCGGCTCGGCGAGGGCGGCGTCGGAATCGGCCGCGCCGGTCAGGCGCAGCTCGATCTTGCCGCGCTTGAAGCGGCCGGAGATCAGCTCGCGGAGCTGCGGCTCGAGGCTGCGGAACTCGTCGGGCAGGCGCAGCGCGACGTCGAGGAAACGGTTGTTGACCGAGCGCATCTCGACGCCGATCGACGCGGCCGCAAGGGCTGCCGCGCGCGGTTCGTGCAATGCTGCCGCGCCGGGCGAAGGAGGGCTCGCGGAGGCATTCGCGTAGCCGGTCATGCTGTAAACTGCCACGCGCTTTTGCCCCCAGTTTTCCGATTATGTCAAAGCCCAAACCAGCACCTTTGCCCTCGGGCACGGTGGTGGGCGGCTATCAGGTCATCAAGAAACTGGCGGCCGGCGGATTCGGCGTCGTCTACCTCTGCGAAGACGCCGATCGCAAGCTCGTCGCGCTGAAGGAATATCTTCCTTCCTCGCTGGCCGAGCGTTCGCCGGGCGAGCTGACACCGCGCGTCAAGCCGGAGAAGCAGCCGCTCTACCGCCTGGGACTGAAGAGCTTCTTCGAAGAGGGCCGGTCGCTCGCCCAGATCTCGCACACGAGCGTGGTTTCGGTGCTGAATTTCTTTCGCGAGAACGAAACCGTCTACATGGTGATGAATTACCTGCAGGGCGATACCCTGCAGGATTTCATCGTCACGGCGCGCGACCTCAAACGCGACAAGGTATTTCGCGAGTCGACGATCCGCTCGCTCTTCGACGAGATATTGCGCGGCTTGCGCATCGTCCACCAGCACAAGATGCTGCACCTGGACATCAAGCCGGCCAACATCTTCATCACGAACGAGAACAAGGCGGTGCTGCTCGACTTCGGCGCGGCGCGCGAGGTGCTGAGCAAGGAGGGCAACTTCATCCGCCCGATGTACACGCCCGGGTTCGCCGCGCCCGAGATGTACCGCCGCGACGGCACGCTAGGGCCATGGACCGACATCTACGCGATCGGCGCGTGCATCTACGCCTGCATGCAGGGCTATCCGCCGAACGACGCGCCGCAGCGGATCGAGAAGGACCGCCTTGCGCTCAGCCTCTCGCGCCTGCGCAACGTCTACAGCGACAACCTGATCGAGGTGACGGAGTGGTGCATGTCGCTCGATCCGCTGTCGCGGCCGCAGAGCGTCTTCGCGCTGCAGAAGGAACTCTCGCGCGAGACCGAGCGCCAGTACACCAAGCTCAGCTTCAGCGAGCGGCTGAAGCTCCAGCTCGAGAACCTGACGACGAGCGCGAAAGCATGAGCGAACGCCTGACGCTTCACCCTCGGGTCATGGGTCAGCCGTAGCAGCAGCATGCGCTTTTCCGTCTACCAGGTGAGTCGCAAGGGCGGCCGCGAAAAGAACGAAGACCGCATGGGCTATTGCTACACGCGGGACGCGGGTCTGTTCGCGCTCGCCGACGGCATGGGCGGCCATCCGGAAGGCGAGGTCGCGTCGCAACTCGCCTTGCAGACGCTGGCGGCGATGTTCCAGCGCGACTGCAAGCCGACGCTTCCCGACCCCTTGCGCTTCCTGCACGAGGCGATCGTCTCCGGCCACCACCAGCTGTTGCGCTACGCGACGCAGAAGGCGCTCATCGACACGCCGCGAACGACGGTCGTCGCCTGCCTGATGCAGGGCAACGCCGCCTATTGGGCACACTGCGGCGATTCGCGGCTCTACATGGTGCGCGGCGACAAGCTGATCGCGCGCACGCGCGACCATTCGTATTCCGAGCTGCAGCAGACGATGAGCCAGGTCGTGCCGATGGGCGACCGCTTCAACCGCAACGTCCTCTTCACCTGCCTCGGCAGCCCGGGCAAGCCCGTGGTCGACACCGTCGGGCCGCTTCTCATGCAGGCCGGCGACCGGCTGCTCCTGTGCTCCGACGGTCTCTGGGGAACGGTGAGCGACAGCGAGATCACCGACCAGCTCGCCACGCTTCCGCTTTCCGATTCGGTTCCCGAGCTGGTCGAGCAGGCGCTGCGCAACGGCGGCGTGAAGTGCGACAACGTCTCGGTGCTCGCGGTCGAGTGGGAAGGCGTCGAGAACAGCGACAGCGGCCAGGGCATCCAGACGACGGCGCTCGGCGAAGCGGTCTTCGCCTCGACGATCCAGGCGAGCGTGCTCGGCACCGACGTCTCGCCCGACGAGCTCGACGACGCCGAGATCGAGCGCTCGATCAAGGAAATCAACGAGGCGATCCAGCGCTCGTCGAAGCAGAAGAAGTCCTGATCGGTCGGGCGGCCTTGTCGCCGCTTCGTCTCTGATCGAGCGCCGGCGTTGCCGGTTCATCTGCGACCGAGCGTCGGCAGCGCCGGGCGTACCCCGGTCGCGGGCAGACGCTCGCGGTCGTGCCTTCGGCCCGACTGCCCTGCGCTGTTCGCTCCGAGCCGGCGGCTGCGATGCCACCGTTGCGGCGCCTAGCATCGCCTCACACCTTTCTGCGAGACGGCGCCGCAACCTCATGACTTCTCGCCGGTCCGCCGCAAGCGGCGGACTTCCCGACGCGTCGCTCCGCTGCTCGGCGCTCGCAACAGCCCGCGACCGGGGCACGCCCGACGCCGCCGCAGTAGCACTCTGGAACTCGTTCAAGCGAGTCAATGGTTCGCGTAGCGGAGGCGCCGCAGCTAAGCGCCCGGCCGGCCACCCTGTGCCTGAGCCTCGCTCGGTCTGTGCGAGCCCTTCGACTCGCCCAGTCGATGCAAGGCCCCTAGATATGCTCGATCCGTGCATGACCATCGACCGAGGACAATAGCGCAATGACCTTTCAACGTTCCCAGGGCCGCGCTGCCGATGCGCTGCGCCCCGTCTCGATCACCCGCTCGTTCACCCGCCACGCCGAAGGCTCGGTGCTCGTCGCTTTCGGCGACACGAAAGTGCTCTGCACCGCATCGGTCGAAGAGAAGGTGCCGCCGCACAAGCGCGGCAGCGGCGAGGGCTGGCTGACCGCCGAGTACGGCATGCTGCCGCGCTCGACGCACACGCGCAGCGACCGCGAGGCGGCGCGCGGCAAGCAGAGCGGGCGCACGCAGGAGATCCAGCGTTTGATCGGCCGCTCGCTGCGCTGCGTGTTTGACCTCGCCGCCCTCGGCGAGCGAACGATCGCGCTCGATTGCGATGTGCTGCAGGCCGACGGCGGCACGCGCACCGCAGCGATCACCGGCGCCTACGTCGCCGCGTACGACGCCGTGACGTGGCTGCTCGCCCAGGGCCGCATCGAGCGTTCGCCGATCCGCGATGCGGTCGCCGCCGTATCGGTCGGCATCGTCGACGCGACGCCGCTGCTCGATCTGGAATACGTCGAAGACGCCGCTTGCGACACCGACATGAACGTAGTCATGACGGCCTCGGGCGGCTTCGTCGAGCTGCAGGGAACGGCCGAAGGGGCGACCTTCTCGCGCCTCGAGATGGACGCCTTGCTCGCGCTCGCCGCCAAGGGAATCGCCGAGCTCGTCGAGGCGCAGCGGCGGGCGCTGGCTGCACCGGCGCGCTGAGCGCGGCGCGAAGAAGAAGAACAGGAAGTAGGACCGCGGTGCGGCTCGTCCTCGCGTCCGGCAATCCGGGCAAGCTCGCCGAGCTGCAGGCGCTCTTCGCGCCGCTCGGCATCGAGCTCGTCGCGCAGGGTGGGCTCGGCATCGCCGAAGCCGAGGAGCCGCACCCGACCTTCATCGAGAACGCGCTCGCCAAGGCGCGCCACGCCGCGGCGGCGAGTCGCGGCGCGGCGATCGCCGACGACTCGGGCCTCGTCGTCGACGCGCTCGAGGGCGCGCCGGGAGTCGCCTCGGCGCACTACGCCGGCGTCGCGACGGCGGCCGACGGCGATCGCGAAGCGCAGCGGCGCGCGCAAGACGCGGCGAACAAAGCGCTCCTGCTCGAACAGATGCGCGGCGCGCCGGATCGATCGGCGCGCTTCGTCTCGACGCTCGTCGCCGTGCGCCATGCCGACGACCCCGAGCCGCTCGTCGCCGTCGGCCGCTGGCCGGGCGAGATCGCGCTCGTGCCACGCGGCAGCGGCGGCTTCGGCTACGACCCGCTCGTCTACATTCCCGCCCTCGGCAGGACCGTCGCCGAGCTCGACGCTGCGAGCAAGAACGTGGCGAGCCATCGCGCGCTCGCGGCGCGCCAGATGCTGGCCCTCATGCGCGAGGTCTGGCGGCTCGGCTGAGATGGCAACGACGATTGCGCCGATCGTCGCCGCGCCGGCTGCGGCGTTCGCGCCGCCGGCAGGCAGCGTTGCCGAGCGGCTGGCCCGCCTGACGAGGCCAGGCTCGCTGACGCTGGCGGCGCTGCCGCTGCTGTCGCTCTACGTGCACCTGCCGTGGTGCCTGAAGAAGTGCCCATACTGCGACTTCAACTCGCACGCGCTGCGCAGCTCGGGCGACGCCGACCTGCCGCAGCAGCGCTACGTCGACGCCCTCGTCGCCGATCTCGAGGCGGCCTTGCCTTTC
>DATMGW010000350.1:0-4061 GCA_035555295.1 Caldimonas sp. | reverse complement strand
CAGCGCGGCGATGTAGATGTCGGTGTTCTTCGAGAGGAAATAGTCGTAGCCGATCGAGCTGGTCCGGTCGGTGATCCGCGAGCTCGGAGTGCTCGCCTGCGCTCGGCCGTACGAGACGAGGACGAGGCCCGTGCCGATCGGCACGGCGGCGCCGATCTGGTAGAGCACGGTTCGTGTATCGAGGGTCGCGTCGGTCTTGACGCGGCCGGCCTGGCCGTACACGCGCATGAACTTGAAATCGTAGGTCGCGCCGAGCTGGATCGCCAGCTGGCGATGAAAGCCCGCCGGCACGGGCATGGCGCTGTTCTTGATCCGCTCGATCGCCAGCGAGACCGCGAACGGGCCGGTCAGGTAGGCCATGCTGCCGCCGTAGTTGCGGCCCGTCGCGGGCGCGCCGGCCGGCTCCTCGGCCGCGTTGGCGGCGACGTTGATCCGCAAGGGCGCGTCGATCCCGCTGTTCGTGTAGGCGATCGAGTTGTTCCAGCTGCGATCTCCGACGACCGCTCCGCTCGTGCCGAAATACTGGCGCGCGCTGGGCGAAAAGCCGAACGATTCGCCGAAGGGGTTGAAGGTTGTCGTGGCCTGGTAGAGCGGCGTGACGTTGCGCCCGAGCACCGTCATGCCGAAGGCGCCGGAGAGGCCGACGTTGGCGTCGCGGCCCCAGAAGCCGTCGGCGTCGCTTCGACCCGACTGCCCGGTATCGACGCGCAGATAGGACTCGAGCCTGAACACGCCTTTCAGGCCGCCGCCGAGGTCTTCGACGCCGCGAAAGCCGACGAAGCTGCGCGACATGTCGCCGCTGTCGAGCTGGTTGCGATAGATGCCGCCCGGCGCCCTGGTGCGACTGGCGGCGGCGTCGACGAGACCGTACAACACGACGCTTTGCGCACCGGCCTCGAGGCAGCAAATCGCTGCGACCGCGCCGAGCGCTGCTGCGACAAACGAACGGAACATGCGTGAGACCTCGACGGAGCCCGGGCCGGAAGGCGGACGGGGCGGCAGCGCGACGACGCGCGACGGGGCGTATTCTGGCGCACCGGCACAATCGGCGCGCCCGGCTCTTGTCGCGGGCGTTGCGCCTGGCGCAAGGAAGGGACACGTGGAGATCGTTGTCAATGGCGCCGCGCACACGCTCGGCGACGAGCTGGCCGCGCCGCAGATGCCGCTGCTGTGGGCGCTGCGCGAGCTGCTCGGGCTGACCGGAACGAAGTTCGGCTGCGGCGTTGCCGCCTGCGGGGCCTGCACGGTGCATGTCGAGGGCCGCGCCGTGCGCTCGTGCGTGACCCCGCTCGAATCGGTGCGGGGGAAGCGGATCACGACGATCGAAGCGCTCGGCAGCGCGGCCCGGCCGCATGCCTTGCAACGCGCCTGGGTCGTACACCAGGTGCCGCAATGCGGCTATTGCCAGAGCGGCATGCTGATGGCCGCGGCGGCGCTGCTCGCGAGCAACGCCGCCCCGAGCGACGCCGACATCGACGCCGCGATCACCAACATCTGCCGCTGCGGCACCTATCCGCGCGTTCGCGCCGCGATCCACGCCGCGGCGCTCGAGCTGCGCGACGGGAAAGCCGCATGAGGCGGCGCACCCTGTTGCTGAGCGGCCTCGGCGCGGCCGGGGCGCTGGTCGTCGGTTGGGGTCTGCTGCCTCCGCGCAGCCGCCTCGGCAGCGTCGATACGTTGCCACACGTCGACGGCGAAGTCGGCCTCAACGGCTGGATCAAGATCACCGCCGACGGCAGCGTGCTGCTGGCGATGAATCGCAGCGAGATGGGCCAGGGGGTGCACACCGCGCTCGCCATGCTCGTCGCCGAAGAGCTCGACGTTTCCCTGGCGCGCGTTCGCCTCATCCCGGCCGGCTACGACCGGCTCTACGGCAATGTCGCGATGTTCGTCGCGAGCCTGCCGTTCCAGCCGAGCGAGACCGAGCCGGGCCACGAGACGAGCCTGGTGAAATCGGCGCAGTGGATCGTCGCCAAGGTCGCCGGCGAGCTCGGCATCAATGCGACCGGCGGTTCGTCGAGCGTCGCCGACGCCTGGGACGTGCTTCGCCTCGCCGCCGCGACGGCGCGCGCGCAGCTGCTCGGCGCCGCCTCGCTGCTGTGGAAGCAGCCGGCCAGCGAGCTGAAGGTGAGCGACGGCGTCGTCAGCCATGCGTCCGGATCGTCGGCGCACTACGGCGAGCTGGTGAAGAACGCGGTGGCGACGCCGAGCGGGACGGTGCGCCTGAAGGAGGCGTCGGAGTGGAAGCTGATCGGCACGGCCGCGCCGCGCATCGACGTGGCGGCGAAGACGAATGGCTCGGCGCAATTCGGCATCGACGTGCGGCCCGAGGGCCTGCTCTACGCCGCGATCCGCCACTGTCCGATGATCGGCGGCGGGCCCGGCGCGGTCGACACGAGCGCGGCGGCGAAGATGCCCGGCGTCGTTCGCGTCGTTCGCGTCGGCCCGTACGCGGGATCGACCGAGGCGCTCGCGGTCGTCGGCCGCACCTGGTGGCACGCTGAGCAGGGCGCGGCAGAGCTCGTCGTCGCCTGGCAGCAGCGCCCGGCCGGCGGCCTCGACAGCCGCGCCATCGAGGGCGCGCTCGAGCGAACCGCGAAGGATGCGGCGGCGAGCGACGGTGGCTTCGTCTTCCATTCGCGCGGCGACGTCGCCGCGGCCGAAGCGAAAGCGGCCCATCGCGTCGAGCAGGTCTATCGCGCTCCCTATCTGGCGCACGCGACGATGGAGCCGATCAACTGCACGGCCAAGGTCGAAGGCGGCAAGGTCGAGGTCTGGGTGCCGACGCAGGTGCCGGGCCTGGCGCGCGCGATCGCCGCCGAGGTGGCTGGCGTTCCTCTCGACGCCGTGACCGTGCACGTCACGTACCTGGGCGGCGGCTTCGGTCGGCGCCTCGATGTCGACGCCGTCGGCCAGGCCGTACGCATCGCGCTCGAGTGCGGGGGCCGGCCGGTGCAGCTCGTCTGGTCGCGCGAGGAAGACCTGGCGCACGATTTCTATCGCCCCGCCGGCGTCGCCGTGATGCGCGCCGGCCTCGACGCCGAAGGTCTTCCCGTCTCGCTGCGCATCACGAGCGCGGGCGACGCGATCACGCCGCGCTGGATGGAGCGCGACATCCCGCTCCTGGCCGGCCCCGTCGACATGCCGGACAAGACGACGAGCGAGGGCCTGTTCGACCAGCCCTACGGGATCGCCAACCAGCGCATCGCCAGCGTCGCGACGAGGAGCGGCGTGCCGATCGGCTTCTGGCGCTCGGTCGGCCACTCGCACAACGCCTTCTTCAACGAGAGCTTCATCGACGAGCTGGCGCACGAGGCGAAGCGCGATCCGGTCGCCTATCGCCTGGCCTTGCTCGGCGACGCGCCGCGCCACCGCGCCGTGCTCCTGCTCGCCGCGCAGCGCGCCGGCTGGCCCGGCTACGGCCCGGCGCAGCCGCTCGCTGCCGGGCGCGCGCGCGGCGTGGCGCTTCACGAAAGCTTCGGCAGCATCGTCGTCGAGGTCGTCGAAGCGTCGATCGAAGGCGGCAAGCCGCGCGTGCACCGCGTCGTCTGCGCCGCCGATGTCGGCACCGTCGTCAACCCGGGAATCGTCGCGCAGCAGATGGAAAGCGCCGTCGTCTTCGGCTTGAGCGCGGCGCTCTACAGCCGTATCGACATCGAGGGCGGCGTCGTCAAGCAGACGAATTTTCCGAACTACCCGGTCGTCCGTCTCGCCGATTCGCCTGTCATCGAGACGCACCTGGTCGCGAGCACGGCATCTCCCGGCGGAGTCGGCGAAGTCGGCACGCCGCCCTTGGCTCCGGCGCTCGCGAACGCCTTGTTCGCGTTGACGGGCAAGAGGTTGCGGGAACTGCCGCTGGTGGTCTAAGCGTTCGTTGGGGCGGCCAGCGCGCGCTCAGGCGCAGGGCGGCCGGTCGTGTGCTTAGCTGCGGCGGCCTCGCTGCGCGAGGCTCCCCGCGCTTCTCGCTCCGCGGCGGCGGCTGCGATGCCACCGTTGCGGCGCCTAGCGCTACCTCGCACGTGGTACCGAGCCGGCGCCCTACCTCATGACTTCTCGCCGGT
>DATMGW010000349.1:0-2846 GCA_035555295.1 Caldimonas sp. | reverse complement strand
GTCCCGCCGACAGGAATCGAACCTGTATTTGCCGCTTAGGAGGCGGCCGTTCTATCCATTGAACTACGGCGAGCGGTCGGCGACGCGGGTCGCGAGCGCGGCAGTTTAAGACGTCGCGGCAGCGAAAGCCCGGGGCGCCATACTTCGCTCTTCGCTCCTCGCTCCGCCGACCAGCAGGCACCGCATGGCAACGCTCGAAGGAACACACGTGCAGGCCGCGGGCGGCCGCGCCGTCCGCTATCGCGTCGACTACGAAGTGGTCGGCAACGCGATCCATTTCCGCGCGACCTTCGACGGCGGAAGGGCCTCGCACGAAGGCCAGTTCGACTTCGATCCCTCGAAGGTCAAGGCGGCCGCTGCGGTCGACGCCTTCATGCAGAACCACATCGAGAAGTCGGACTGGGACGTCGCTCCCTGAGAAAGAGATCCTTCGCTTCGCTCGGGATGACCTGATGGCACATGTTCCATCCGGTCACTTCCAGCGCAGCGTCCAGATCAGGTCGAGCGAGTTGTCGCCGCCCGCTTGCGCCCGAATCGTGACGCGCTGGGCGACGCGGTAGATGAGCTGCCAGCTTCCCGTCGTCGCGTTCAGGCCGCGCTCGTAGCCGACGTACCAGCGCTTCGACAGTTGCTTGCCGAGGCTGACGATCGTCTCCTTCACCTGCCCTTCGTTCTGCTGTCGCACCGTTAGGGCGTCGAGGCCGATCGCGTGCGTCAACCGATCGCTGAGGCCGGGCCCTTCGCCCGAGAGCAGGGCCAGCGCGGCGCTCTGCAGCAACGCCGTGTCGGCCTGGCCGACCCCCTCGCTGGCGCGGCCCAGGACGAGCCAGCTGAGCTTGTCGATGTCCGACATGTCGGGCTCGGAGAACAGCCGCACGCGCGGGTTCAGCGCCGTTCCGGCGACGACGACGCCGACGCGGACGTCGAGGTTCGGCCGCGTCGCCTCGATGTCGAGGCGCGGGTTCTCGATCGGCCCGGAGAAGACGAGAACGCCCCGATCGATGCCGAGCTTCTGTCCGTACGCCTGGTAGGTGCCGTCGACGGCGCGGACCGTGCCGTCGACGGCGAGCCTGCCGCCCGGCGAGGTGAGATGCAGCTCGCCGCGCAGGCCGGCGTCGAGGCCGCGGCCGCGAATTCGGAGCTTGTCGCCCATCGCGACGCGCAGGTCGAGCACCACCTTGCGCGCGACGGCCGGCGGCGGCGACTTCGGCTCGTCCGCCGGCGTCGTCCCGCCTGCGGCGACCGGCGCGCCGCGCGGCCGGCGAATCACCTCGACGTCGGCGCCGAGCGAGGGCGCGTCGGAGCGCGTGAAGTCGAACAGTCCTTCGTCGATCCCGAACTCGCCGTCGAGGGCGAGCGACCTCGCGTCGAGACGCAGCGCGCCGCCGCCGCTGATGACGATGCGCCGGTCGACGCGGCCGAGCATCTCGAAGCGCTCGGCCTTCAGCTTGAGCTGCGCTGCAGGCGCCGAGCCGAAGCTGGCGTCGCCTTCGAGGCTGACGCGGCCGCTTCCGCCCCTGGCACTGAAGCGCTCGATGTGCGCCGTGGCGCCCTGCAGGGCGATCGCGACCTCGCCGTCGGTCACGTTCACGCCCTGAACGAAGTTGCGCACACCGAGCTTCGAGCCCTCGACGCGGCCGGTGTACTGCGGGGCGCCGAAGCGGCCGCCGATCGTCGCGCTCGCGTGCAGCTCGCCGCCGAGGCGCCAGCCCGCCGGCACCCAGCGGCCCCAGGTGCCGAGATTGGCGACGCGCAAATCGACGGCGCCTGCGATCGGCGTCGCGGCGTCGGGCCACGTCGCTGCGGCGCTGCCGGTTCGCGCCGTCACTGCGCCCGAGGCGACACCGAGGGCGCTGCCGGCGAGGGCGGTCGTGAAATTCCAGACGCCATCCTTCGCGGCGACGCCGAAGCGCAGCTCGCTGACGCCGAGGTTCTGCGTTCCCGTCTCGTCGGTCACGCTGAGGTCGCCGCGGGCTCGCTCGACGACGACGTCGACCGCGACCGAGGGCGTGCTGCGCACGTCGATGCGCGCGCCGATCGCGAGGTCGCCGCCCCAGCCGAAGTCGGGCTGCAGCAGGCGCAGCACGGGCGCGACCGGCAGCGGATCCATGGAGCCGTGCGCATCGAGCCGCGTGCTGCCGCCGCGCGCGTCGTGTCCCTGCCAGACGATCCGGCTCCAGCGCAGCGTGGCGCCGAACGCTTCGGCCGACCCGGGCTCGACGCTGGCGCGCGCCGGGCCATCGCCCCAGTAGACGTTGCCGCGAATCCCGGTGGCGTGGAGCCAGGTGCGTTCCGGGGCGGTGGTGCTGCGGGCCGTCAACTCGCGCAAGCTGCCCGACCATCCGGCAGCGCGCGAAGCCCCCGCGTCGACCAGGCCGCCTTCGACGTTCACGGTCAGCGCACTGCGGCCTGACGGCGGCGTCGCCGTTGTTGCAGCGGCCGACACCGATGCCGCGGCCGCTGCCGATGGCGCTCCGATCGTCGTCACCGGCTTCACGCTGCGCGAAGCGGCGAGCGCATCGACCCATTGCGGTGGCAGCGCCGCGGACTCGACGCTGAGCTCGGCGCGGTGCGCGCGTGACGTCCCGGCAATGCTGGCGCGAAGCTGCTCGACGGCGCGGCCTGCGATGTCGATGCCGTCGACGGTGAGCTGCGCCTCGATCTTCGCGTCGGCGGCGCTGCCGATTCGCCATCGTCCTTCGGCCCGCCGCACGACGACCGTCTCGTAACGCAAGGCGACGCCGTGCAGCTCGCCTTCGCTCGTCAGGTCGGGCCAGCGACCGTCGAGGCGCGCCGTCGCGGTAAGCGATCCGGCCAGCGCCGCCGGAACCGACGCCGGCGCGCCG
>DATMGW010000348.1:0-10581 GCA_035555295.1 Caldimonas sp. | reverse complement strand
CGGCGTCAGGAAAGGCGACCGCGTCGCCGCCTATCTGCCCAACATCCCGCAAGCCGTCGTCGCTTTTCTCGCCTGCGCCTCGCTTGGCGCGATCTGGAGCCATTGCGCTCCCGACATGGGCGTGGCCACCGTGCGCGACCGCTTCCGCCAGATCGATCCCGTGCTGCTGATCGCCTGCGACGGGACGGTCTACGCCGGCAAGGTCGCCGACCGGCGCGACGCGGTCGCGGAGTTGCTGCACGAGCTGCCGACGGTGCGCGCCCTGGTTCTCGTTCCCTATCTCGAAGAAGCCGGAGCGCCAGCGGACTCGTACCCGTTCGACCCGCGCGGCTGGCCGGGCGCGATCGTCGCCTGGGGCGACGCGCTGCGCGGACCCGCGCGCACGCTGCCGCGGCACGTGTCTTTCGACCACCCGCTCTGGATCGTCTACAGCAGCGGAACGACCGGGCTGCCGAAAGCGATCGTCCACGGTCATGGCGGCGTGATGCTGGAGATGCTCAAGGTGCACGCCTTCCATCTCAACGTGCGGCCGAGTGCGACGAGCGACGAGCGCTTCCACTGGTACAGCGGCTCCGGCTGGGTGATGTGGAACCTGAACGTCTCGGCGCTCCTTCTCGGCACCACGACGTGCATCTACGACGGCCATCCGTCGTGGCCCGATCCCGACACGCTGTGGCGCTACGCCGAGCAGGTGGGGGCGACCTTCGTCGGTGCCGGCGCGGCCTACTACACCGCCTGCATGAAGGCCGGCGTCGAGCCGCGCCGCTCGGTCGACGTGTCGCGCCTGCGCGCCCTCGGCTCGACCGGATCGCCGTTGCCGCCCGAGGCTTACAAATGGGGCCGCAGCGCGGTGCGCGACGACATCTGGTGGGCCGTGATCTCGGGCGGCACCGACATCGCCAGCGCCTTCCTCGGCGGCACGCCGGAGCTGCCGACCGTTCCCGGCGAGATGCAGGCGCGCTGCCTGGGCGTCGACATCGAGGCCTGGGACGAGGAAGGCAGGAGTCTGGTCGACCAGGTCGGCGAACTTGTCTGCAAGCAGCCGATGCCGTCGATGCCGCTCTACTTCTGGAACGACGCCGGGCAGCGTCGCTACCTCGACAGCTACTTCGACGTCTATCCCGGCGTCTGGCGGCACGGCGACTGGCTGCGCATCACTCCGGCCGGCGGCGCTGTCATCTACGGGCGCAGCGACGCGACGTTGAACCGGCACGGCCATCGCCTGGGCACGAGCGAGCTGTACCGCGTCGTCGAGGCGCTGCCGGACGTGCTCGACAGCCTCGTCGTCGACATCGAGCACCTCGGCAAGCCGAGCTTCATGCCGCTGTTCGTCGTCCTGCGCCCCGGGCTCGCGCTCGACGCCGCGCTCGAGGGCGAGATCCGGCAGCAGATCCGCACCCACCTGTCGCCGCGCTTCGTTCCCGACCAGGTCGTCCAGGTCGCGGAAGTCCCGCGAACGCTGACCGGCAAGAAGCAGGAGCTGCCGGTGAAAAAGCTCATGCTCGGCCGCGCCCTCGCCGAGGTCGTGAACAAGGATGCCTGCGCGAACCCGGCCGCATTCGACTTCTTCGTCGACTACGCGGCGCGGCACGCCGGCGCCGCCTGAATTTCATTTCGAGAGGAAAAGAGCGATGACGAAACTCCTGCAAGGCAAGGTCGCCCTGGTGACCGGCGGCGGCCGCGGCGTCGGCCGCGGCATCGCGATCGCATTCGCCGAGGCCGGCGCGAAGGTGGTGGTCAACGACCTCGGCGCGTCGCTCGACGGCCAGGTCGGCGGCGAACAGCCGGCGCACGAGGTCGTCGCGGCGATCCAGGCGGCGGGCGGCGAGGCGATCGTCGATGGCGGCTCGGTCGCCGACTGGAACGCCGCGCACCGCATGGTCGCCGCGGCGGTCGACGCCTTCGGGCGGATCGACATCGTCGTCAACAACGCCGGCATCTTGCGCGACGTGATGTTCCACCGCATGAGCGAGGCCGAGTTCGATGCCGTCATCGCCGTCCACCTGAAGGGCAGCTTCAACGTCAGCCGCGCCGCGGCGCCGCACTTCAAGGCGCAGAACGGCGGCTGCTATGTGCACATGACCTCGACCTCGGGACTGATCGGCAACTTCGGCCAGGCCAACTACAGCGCCGCCAAGCTGGGGATCGCCGCGCTCTCGAAGTCGATCGCGCTCGACATGAAGAAGTTCGGCGTGCGCTCGAACGCGGTCGCGCCCTTCGCCTGGACGCGCATGATCGATTCGATTCCGGCCGAGACGCCCGAGCAGAAGAAGCGGGTCGACGGGCTGAAGAAGCTCGTTCCTGAAAAGGTCGCGCCCTTCGTCGTCGGCCTGTGCGCCGACGCGGCGAGCGACGTCACCGGGCAGATCTTCGGTGTCCGCAACAACGAGATCTATCTCTTCAGCCAGCCGCGGCCGATCCGCAACGCGCACCGAAGCGAGGGCTGGACCCCCGAAAGCGTCGTCGACACGGCGTTGCCGATGCTGCGTGCGGGGTTCTACGCCCTCGACCGCTCGAGCGACGTCTTCACGTGGGAACCCGTATAGCAATACAATATATACATCATTACAGTAAAGGGCCGGGAGTACCCGGCTGAGGGACGCCATGGCTGCCGAACCGCATTCGACCGATTGGGAGCTCAGGCTGGGGTTCCTGATCCACGACGTCTCGCGCCTGCGCCGCAGCGCCTTCGACCGCTGCCTGAAGCACCTCAACGTGACGCGCTCGCAGTGGTGGGTGCTCGCCTACCTGTCGCGCGAAGACGGCATGACGCAGTCGCAGCTCGCCGAGGAGCTCGACCTCGGCAAGGTCGCCGTCGGCGGCCTGATCGACCGCCTCGAGAAAGTCGGCTTGTTGCGGCGAGTCGCCGACGCCACCGATCGGCGCGTCAACCGCGTCTTCCTCGAGCCCAAGAGCAAGCAGCTGATCGCGCGCATGCGCAAGGTCAGCCACCAGTTCAACACGCAGATCCTCGACGGCCTGGCCGACGAGCGCCTCGAGAAGACGGCTGTGACCCTCGACGCGATGAAGCGCAACCTCCTTCACTACCTGCAGACCGCCGAGGCCTGAGGGCCGGCGCCGGCCGCGTGGGGCGGCGCCCCGGGCACCGGGGTAAACACTAAGGTGCGCGTCCATATTATGCGGTAGCGTACGATATGCGACGGATGCACGGGGCATCCCTTTGCCCGACGTACGCACTGATGAACCCAGCCAGGACCGCCGCTGCGACCGGGACCGAAGGTCCGGGGGGGCGGCTTGTCGCTCTCGGTCGAGGGCGTCGACCTGCGCTTCGGCGGAATCCACGCGCTGCGCAGCGTCTCCTTCGAGGCCGAGCCCGGGCAGATCACGGCCATCATCGGCCCGAACGGCGCAGGCAAGACCAGCGTCTTCAACACGATTTCGGGTTTCTACCGGCCGGCGGCCGGGCGCATCCACCTGGGCGCCGAAGACATCACGGACGTTCCCGTGCACGCGCGTGCGGCGCGCGGCCTGGCGCGCACGTTCCAGAACATCGCGCTGTTCCGCGGCCTGTCGGTGCTCGAGAACATCAAGCTCGGCGGCCACCACACGATGCATGCTGGAGTGCTCGCCGCGCTCTGCTACGCGCCTTCGGTGCGCGCCGAGGAGATGGCCTTGCGTGCCGAGATCGAGAAGAAGGTGATCGACTTCCTCGAGATCGACCACATCCGGCACCAGTCGGTCGACGTGCTCCCCTACGGACTGCAGAAGCGCGTCGAGCTGGCGCGCGCGCTGGCGATGCAGCCGCGCGTTCTGCTCCTCGACGAGCCGGTCGCCGGAATGAACCGCGAAGAGACCGAGGACATGGCGCGCTTCATCCTCGACGTGCAGGAGGAGTGGGGCGTCACGGTGCTGCTCGTCGAGCACGACATGGGCATGGTGATGGACATCTCCAGCCACGTCGTCGTCCTCAATTTCGGCCAGGTCATCGCCAGCGGCACGCCCGACGCGGTGCGCGCGCATCCGCAGGTGATCGAGGCATACCTGGGGGCCGAGGCTGTCGCCGCATGAGCGAATTCGTCGAGTATTCGCTGCTCGGGATCCTTTCCGGCGTCACCGCGCTCGTCGCGCTCAGCTTCGTGTTGATCTACAAGGGCACGGGCGTCGTCAACTTCGCCGTCGGCGAGGTCATGATGCTCGGCGCCTACATCTACTACGCCGGCACTGTCAGCTTCGGCCTGGCGCCATGGCTCGCCTTTGCGCTCGCCGTCGTCGTGGAGCGGCTCGTGCTGCGCCCGCTGTCCGGCCAGGCCGCCGTCGCCGTCCTGATGGCGACGATCGGCATGGCCAGCATCATTCACGGCGGCGTCGAGGCGGCGTGGGGCCGCGAAGACAGCGGGCGCGGCGGCGTAGCGCAGGCTCGCCCCATGAACAACTCCTTCCCGCGCCTCATCGACGGCATGTGCGCGACGCTGCGCAGCGAGATGCTGACGCGCCTCGACGACGAGTTCGCGCGCGGTCAGGTCTACGGCGTGATCAACCTGCTCAACACCTTCAAGGTGCGCGCCGACTGGTCGGCGGCGTTCCTGCAGCAGCAGATCGAGGCGCAGCGCAGCGCGCTGCAGGGCGCCGCGGAAGTGGCGCGCGGCGCGAAGGCCTGCGGTGGCGGCGCGCTTGCTGCGCCTCCGTCGGCGAAGTCGGCGACCTTCGCGGTCACGCCGATCGGCGATCTGCTCGCCGCGCGCGACGCGGGCAACGCCGCGATCGGTGCCTGGCTGGCCTGACTCGACGCCGAGCGGGCGCGTCTCGGGCCGGACGTCGCCGGACGGATCGAGAAGCAGCTGCGCGCGGCCATGCGTGCCGAGGTCGACATCGAGCTCAGGAACTCGCCGCGACCCCTGTTCGCCGAGATGTCGAGCGGGCGCGAAGACTAGGACTAGGGCTGCGCTGAACCCGCGCGCCGGCGCCGCCTCGGGCGCGGATCGGGGTTCGATCCTTTTGAACGACACAGGCAAAGACTTTCGATCCCGTCGCGAGCGGCGGCGGCCGAGAATCCGGGCTCGAGTCGCGTTCCCGGTGCGGCCGCGCAAGCGGCACCGCCCGGCGCCCCGACTCGGAGCCCATCGCCACTACAGAGGAACCGACATGGCCAAGGTACTCGTTCTCTATCACAGCTTCTACGGGCACATCGAAGCGATGGCCAACGCGGTGGCCGAAGGGGCGCGCGAAGTTCCCGGCGCCGTCGTCGACGTCAAGCGAGTTCCGGAGACCGTCCCCGACGAGCTGTTCCGCCAGTCCGGCGGCAAAGCCAACCAGGCTGCGCCGATCGCCAAGCCGGAGGAGCTGGCGAATTACGACGCCATCATCTTTGGCACCGGCACCCGCTTCGGCAACATGACGGGCCAGATGCGCACGTTCCTCGACCAGACCGGCGCCCTGTGGATGAGCGGTGCGCTGGTTGGCAAGGTCGGCTCCGTGTTCAGCAGCAGCGCCACGCAGCACGGCGGCCAGGAAAGCACCATCCTGACCTTCCACCCGACGTTGCTGCACCAGGGCATGATCGTCGTCGGCCTGCCGTACGCCGAGCAGCGTCAGATGGGCCTCGACGAGATCAAGGGCGGCAGCCCCTATGGCGCGTCGACCATCACCGGCGGCAAGGGCGAGCGCATGCCCAGCGAGCAGGAGCTCGGCATGGCGCGCTTCCAGGGCAAGCACGTCACCACGATCGCCAGCAAGCTGTTCGGCTGAGCGAGCAGCGAGAAGCGGAGGAGTCCGCTGCGGCTGCATCCCGGATGCGGCGGCAGCTTTCCGTTCCGAGCGCACAGGCCCGCACGCTGCGTCGCCGGCATCACCTCGCACCGACTGCGCACAGCGCCTGCCCGAAGGCGTCGACGCGCTGCCAGTCGGTGTACTCCACCACCGCGTCGGCCCCGGTGGGACCGCGGGTCAGCCACATGATGAAGCGGATG
Organism: Caldimonas sp.; assembly: GCA_035555295.1. Classification (GTDB taxonomy): domain Bacteria; phylum Pseudomonadota; class Gammaproteobacteria; order Burkholderiales; family Burkholderiaceae_C; genus Schlegelella_A. Next base: position 4,654 of record DATMGW010000348.1, on the reverse strand, counting down.
ATCATGCGGTCGAGCACGCCGTAGCGCGGGTAGTCGAGCTTGCCGGCGAACACGTCGAGCAGGCCCGGCCGCCACGCCACGCGGCGCACGAAGGCCTGCACGTAGGGATTGGTCTCGGGGCGATTCTTCTCGGGCTTGCGGGCAACGATGTTCACCGAGAAGTAGGCGCTGGGCATGGCGTTGAGAGCGACGGCGTGGCGGTTGGCGAAGGCGATGACCCGCGCGTCGGTCATGCCGTAGCGGATGCGGGCCCCGATCACCGCCATCTGAAAGCCGTCGGGCGACACCTCGCGCGCATCCTCGATCATCGTCAGCGTGACCGCGGCGCCCGCGTCCTGCAGCATCTCGCGCAGCCGGTCGCAGATCTTGCGTGTCTGGCCGTCGGTCGACGAGCACAGCAGCAGGACTCGCTTCATCGACGACCTCGGTGTGGGTTGGGGCGCGCGCCGCCCAAAGGGGTGGCGTGCTACGGAGCCTTGAATTCGAACTTCGCCTCGATGGCTCTCGTCGTGCCCGGGCGCCGGATCTCGGCCGTGATGTTGTAGGAGTTGCCGCTGGAGAAGCGGAAGTAGTCTCCGTAGCTCACGGCGTTGTTGGCCGCCACGAGGCCGAGCATCTTGCTCTGGGTGGACATTCCGTCGGAGACCCGCACCTTCACCTCGGCATCCGTCACCGGCACCTGCGACTTGTTGTCCGCCAGGGAAATGTTGAGGTAGTAGTAGCCCTTTCCCGAAGGGATGTCGACCTTGGGCGCACCTGCCTTCTCCACCTCCGCCTGCGCTGCCTGCATCGCCTCGGCTCGCACCATGCCGAGGTAGATATCGGTACCGGAGACGACCTTGTGATGCGGATCGGCCGGTGCTTGCGGCGCTGGTGGCGGGGTGGCCGGCAGGCCGTAGCTGAACATGTAGACGATGGCGCCGCGGATCTCCTGGTCGCTGAGGTCCGCGAGTCCGCCGCGGGCCGGCATCGGCCCATGGCCGTGGACGGCGGAGACCACCAACGCGTCCAGCCCCTTCTTCAGGTGAGGAATCCAAGCCGGGCGGTCGCCGATCTTCGGCGCGCCGTTCTGCCCGCCCTGGTGGCACTTGGCGCACTGGCCCTGGACGATCGCTTCGCTGGAGCGCACGACCGCAGGCGTCGCGCCGCCCACCGGCTCGACCCAGTGCCCGCCCGAGCTGTTCACCATGGTGATGATGGCGCGCTCAATCTCGATGTCGCTGACACCGGCACTGCCGCCGTGCGCCGGCATGTTGCGGATGCCCGTCAGCGCATGGTCGGTCAGCGCGGTCAGCCCTTGCGAGGCCCGGCCGGCCCAGGCCTTGGCGTCGCCGATCCTGGGTGCGTTGTTCTTGCCCGTGAGGTGGCACGCGCCGCAGACGGCATCGACCACCTCCTTTCCCAGTCGCTCCTTGCGTTGGGCATCGGCCGGGCCACTGAAGGCCCAGAGCATGGCGAACAAGACCAGCGCGGGCAACGACGCCCGTGCAATGCCGGTTCCGGCTTGGCTACGCATCGAGGTTCTCCTCTGCAACACCCTACCCATCGCAGACAAGCTACTTCTGCGGCTCGCTGGCGGTATTGATCGGTGTCAACATGGATGGTCGACGCGAACCGAAACCGATCGCCGGTCGATCCCCCGCCGCCGACGCGATGTCAGCGGAAGGGCGCGGCGCGCTCGAGCAGCTCCGCCAGGCCGGGCTCGTTCGGATCGCGCGGCTTGCCGGGATGGATGATCGCGACCTGGCAGCTCTCGGCGGCCTCGACCAGCTGGCGGTAGGTGCCCGCGGTGATGTCCTTGATGTACGCCTGCTTGCGCTCGTCGTAGGTGAACATGCGGTCGTTGATCAGCTGGCATTCGTTGCAGCTCGGGCAGCGCGCCGTCTCGATCCACGCCTCGTCGGGCGAATGTGCCGGGGCCTCGGCCGCGACGACGGCATCGGCGGCAGCGGCGGCGCCGGCGGGTACGGCAGGTCCCGCAGCGACGGGCGCCGGCGCTTGCGCCGGCTGTTGCTCAGCCGCCCAGGCCGCCTTCTCGACCGCGAGCAGCCGTTCAGCGTGCGAGTCGTGCACGCCGCCGTGCTCCTGCAGGCGGCGCCAGAGCAGGAGGCAGCGGCGCGTCGCCTGCATCAGCCGCGCGTCGACGACCACACGTTGCAGCGCATCATCGTCGTCGACCGCCAGCAGATAGGGAATGCGCTTTGCCGCTTCGCCTTCGCCGAGCGCCAGCCAGTCGGCGGCCGGAAGCATGTCCGCGCTCCAGCGCTCGGGCGCGACGAGCGCGAAGTGCCCGGCGTGGCGCGAGTCGCACAGCACGAAGTCGGCGAAGGTGAAGGCGCAGCGTTCGCTGGCGCGCTGCAGCGCGGCGTCGAAGTAGGGCAGCGTCTCGACCGACCAGTCGTCGTCGCGCTGCGGGTTGTTCTCGAGGGAAAAACGCGCCGCCCAGTTGGCGCCGGCGGCGGCGTCGTAGCTGAACGCCGGGAAGGCGCGCGACTGCATCGCCGCCGCGGCGGTCAGGTACGGCGGCAACTGGCTGGCGGGCTGTGCCGAGCCGGCGAAGACGCTGAACAGCGCCGGCTCGCGGCTGGCCAGGCCGCGGCTGATCTGCGCCTGCAAGGCGATCAGGTTGGCGCTGGCCGACTGCAGCACGAACATGCCGCCCAGGCCCATCGCGGTCGTCGCCAGGCGCGCGCTGCGCACGCCGAAGGCAAAGCGGCCGGTGCCGATCGACGCGTCCTCGAGCAGGTCGGAGGTCTGCACCAGCACCTTCACCGGCAGGCCGGAAGACAGCATCCCCATCAGGTTGGCGTTCTCCGGCGCGTCGTTGCGATCGGCCGGGATGCAGACCAGGTAGTCGGGAAAGCGCGCCAGGTCGTCGGCCGAGAGCGAATGCGCGTCGAAGGCGTCGAAGAACAGGTCGTGCTCCGCTTCGACGTAGCGGCCGCTGGCTTCCAGCTCGGCGACGCCGAGCGCCTTGACCAGCTCGGTCAGGTCGCCGAGGCGCTTTGCGAAGGACTGCGCCGCGGCAGCGCAGTTGTCGAACCGGAAATCGAAATACTCGCTGCCGTCTCCGGACGGCTCGGGCTCGGCCGGGGCGTAGAAGCGCTGCGACTCGAGCACGCCCAGCGTGCGCACCAGGCGCTCGCGCCGCGCGGCGGGCAGCTCGTCGCGCGGTGCGCCCTTGCCGACGATGCGCGACAGGGCGTCGAAGTCGAACGCGTCCTGGTGCGGCCCGCCGACCGACGCCTTCAGGGCTTGTGGCTGGCGACCGGCCTGCGAATGGCTGAAGGCCGCGCGCAGGATATCGGAGAGCTTGAGCACCAGGCGGCTCAGGTCGGCATGGAACTGGCGCGCCTTGGCGCGCTGCCCCGCTTTCCAGGCGTGCGTGATCAGGCGCGCCGGCATGTCGTGCGAGCAGCCGAGCAGCTCGCCGTCGGCGCGCAGCGCGCCGCCGGCGTGGCTGAGCACCTTCTCCAGCGTCTCGCCCTCGCGGGCGCCGAGTTGCGCCGCGGCCGCGTTCCACAGCTCGGCCAGCGTGCCGGTGCCGCCCGCGTCGACGGCGCGGCGGATCTCGCGCTCGAGCTGCAAGCCATGGCGGCGCAGGCGCTCGCCTTCGACGCCGCGCGGCGCCACGTCCTTCAGCACCGCGTCGACGAGACCGGACAGCGGCTGGGCGAAGCCGGTTGCGCTGCCGCCTTCGACGAGCAGCACCGGAAAGTCGTGCCGGATCGCGCCGAGGTCGCGGTACGGCGCCAGCAGGGCGGGACGCAGGTCGAGGCCGTCGATCGCGCGAAGGCCGTTGCTCCGGGGACCGCCCGGCACCTTGCCGGTCAGGTGAAAGATCAACGGGTCGGGTTGCTTGGCTTGCATGTCCATCGCGGGGTCTCGTTTCGGGTTTGCCGGTCGGCGCGCAACCGCGCTTCAGGCCACGCGCCGCGTCGCTGCTTCGTCGTCCGGCCACACCGTGTACTTGTCCAGCTCGCGGTTCAGTCCGGCGCGGATGTACTCGGGTGACCGCATCTGACCGGCGTGGCGCAGGTCCTCGTAGCAGGGCGCGTCGGGGTTGCGGTAGAGGATGCCGACCGGGATCGGGTCCTCGAGCGAGGCGATCTCGCGGGCACGGTCGATGTTGATGGGGTCGTGCTCGCGCTGGTTGCGGTAGGTGCTCGACAGGCCGGCGCTCAGCTGCAGGCCGTCGCGATGTGTCAGCAGCATCGTCTTCTGCGGATCGTGCAGCCAGGGATCGAAGGCCTTGGGCATGAACTCCGGGCAGCGCTGCAGGACGCGGACGAACGAGAAGCCGCGGTGCCTGAACGCGGCGCGCATGATGTCGTACAGCACCTCGGGGATCCAGTCGACGGCCTGCGCGATGAACGACGCGCCCTGGACGCCGAGCGACACCGTCAGCGGGTTCATCGGCTCGAGCGTCGCGCCGTACGGCGTGGTGTTGCTCTTGAAGCCGCGCGGCGAGGTCGGCGAGGCCTGCTTCTTGGTCAGGCCGTAAACGTGGTTGTCGTGCAGCATGACCGTCAGGTTCATGTTGTAGCGCAGGGCGTGGATCCAATGCGCCGCGCCGATGCTGCAGCAATCGCCGTCGCCGGTGCTGACGAACACGTTCAGGTCGGGGCGGGCCATCTTGATGCCCTCGGCGACC
>DATMGW010000347.1:0-6726 GCA_035555295.1 Caldimonas sp. | reverse complement strand
CCCGGCGACGCGAGCAGGACCCAGGCGAGCAGCGAGGCGAGCGCCGCGGCGGCAACGACGGCGACCGCGCAGCGCCAGGCGGCGAAGCGGCGCAGAGTGACCGCGCAAGGTGGGGAACCGCGCATGGTGCGCGCCGGCAGGCCGCGTCACACCCGCTTGAAGACGAGCGTGCCGTTCGTGCCGCCGAAACCGAAGTTGTTCTTCACAGCGTACTCGATCTTCATCTCCCGCGCCGTATTGGCGCAGTAGTCCAGGTCGCACTCCGGATCCTGGTTGAAGATGTTGGTCGTCGGCGGCGAAATCTGGTTCTTGAGGGCGAGCACCGTGAACACCGACTCGATTCCGCCGGCGCCGCCCAAGAGGTGGCCGGTCATCGATTTGGTCGAGTTGACGACGAGCTTCTTCGCGTGCGCGCCGAAGGCCAGCTTGATCGCGTTCGTCTCGTTGAGGTCGCCGAGCGGTGTCGACGTGCCGTGCGCATTGAGGTAGTGGATCTGCTCGGCATTGAGCTCGGCCGAGCGCAGGGCCGCGAGCATCGAGCGCTTCGGACCGTCGACGTCGGGCGCCGTCATGTGGAAGGCGTCGGCGCCCATGCCGAAGCCGACCAGCTCGGCGTGGATCTCGGCGCCGCGCCGCTTGGCGTGCTCGTACTCCTCGAGCACGACGACGCCGGCACCCTCGCCGAGGACGAAGCCGTCGCGATCCTTGTCCCAGGGCCGCGACGCCGTCGCCGGATCGTCGTTGCGTGTCGAAAGCGCCCGCGCCGCGGCAAAGCCGCCGACGCCGAGCGGCGAAACGGTCGCCTCGGAACCGCCGGCGATCATGACGTCGGCGTCGCCGTGCTCGATCATGCGGCCGGCCATGCCGATCGAATGCAGGCCGGTCGTGCAGGCGGTAACGATCGCCAGGTTCGGCCCCTGGAAGCCGAACATGATCGAGACGTGGCCCGAGATCATGTTGATGATCGACGCCGGGACGAAGAAAGGCGTGATCCGGCGCGGGCCGCGTTTCTCGAACTCGGCGTGCGTGTCCTCGATCAGCGGCAGCCCGCCGATGCCCGAGCCGATCAGGCAACCGATCCGCTCGGCTTCCTCGGGGCTCAGCTTGTCGTTGGTCCTCAGGCCCGCGTCGCGGATCGCCTGGATCGCCGCCGCCAGCCCGTAGTGGATGAAGGTGTCCATGTGCCGCGCATCCTTGGCCGGGAACCAGTCCTCGACCTGGAAGCCCTTGACCTCGCCGGCGAAACGGCAGGAGAAGGCGGACGCGTCGAACTTCGTGATTCCGGCGATTCCGGAGCGCCCGGCGAGCAGGTTCTGCCACCCTTCGGACACGCTGTTGCCGACCGGGCTGACCAGGCCGAGCCCGGTGACGACGACGCGGCGGGAGCTCATGCGCGCGTGAGACCGAATCGAACGGTGCGCGGCTCAGGCGGCTTTCTGGTGCTTCTGGGCGTAGTCGATAGCCAGCTGGACCGTCGTGATCTTCTCTGCCTCTTCGTCGGGGATCTCGATGCCGAACTCGTCTTCGAGCGCCATCACGAGTTCGACCGTATCGAGCGAGTCGGCGCCGAGGTCGGCGACGAACGCCTTTTCGTTCGTCACGTCGGCCTCGGGAACGCCGAGTTGCTCGGCGATGATCTTCTTGACTCGTGCCTCAATGTCGCTCATGACTCCTCCGGGAGTGTTTGCAAAAGTAGTCGCGGATTCTACGGCGTGGCAACTCGCGAGCCGGGCCCGCCAGGTCGCCCTGCCGCAGGCCTCACGGCATCAGCATTCCGCCGTTGACGTGCAGCTCGATGCCGGTGATGTAGCTCGCTTCGGGCGAGGCCAGAAAGGCGACGGCGTGGGCGATCTCGGCCGGCTGGCCGAGCCGGCCGAGCGGGATCTGCGCGAGCAGCGCCGCCGCCTGCGCGGCGGCGAGAGACTTCGTCATGTCGGTCTCGATGAAGCCGGGGGCGACGCAATTGATCGTGATGCCGCGGCTCCCCACCTCGCGGGCGAGCGAGCGCGTCATTCCCGCGACGCCCGCCTTGGCCGCCGCATAGTTCGCCTGGCCGGGGTTGCCGCTCGCGCCGACGACCGAGGTGATGTTGACGATGCGACCGTAGCGCTGCTTCATCATCGGCCGCAGCGCCGCGCGGCTGGCGCGGAACACGGCGGTCAGGTTGGTCGCGAGCACGGCGTTCCAGTCTTCGTCCTTCATCCGCATCGACAGCATGTCGCGCGTGATTCCGGCATTGTTGACGAGCACGTGCAAGGCGCCGTTCGACTTGACGACGGCGTCGATCGCCGCGTCGACCGCCGCGCCGTCGCTGACGTCGAGAACGATGCCGGCGCAGCCGGGGAAGGCCGCGAGCGCCTCGCCGATCGCTCTTGCGCCGGCTTCGGTCGTCGCGGTCCCGGTGACGCGAAATCCCCTGCCGGCGAGCTCGGCGGCGATCGCCCGCCCGATCCCGCGCGAAGCGCCGGTGACGAGCGCGACCTGCGCTTCGCCTTTCGCGCTCATGACAGCAAGGCCTTCGCCTCGAGCAGGGACGCCGGGTCGAACACCGCCGCCGACACCGCCTCGGCCTCGATGCGCCTGACCATGGCGGCGAGCACCTTGCCCGGCCCGCATTCGAAGATGTGCGTCACACCGCGGGCGCGGATCGCCCGGATCGTCTCGGACCAGCGCACCGGGTTGTAGGCCTGGCGGTAGAGCGCGTCGCGGATCGCCGAGGGCTCGGTCTCGCTCTTCACGTCGACGTTGTCGATCACGGGAATGAAGGGCGCGTCGATCGCCGTGGTCGCGAGCCGCTCGCGCAGCCGCTCGGCTGCCGGCTTCATGAGCTGCGAATGAAAGGGCGCCGACACGGCGAGCGGCAGGGCGCGCTTGGCGCCCGCCGCCTTCAGCAACTCGCAGGCCTTGTCGACGCCCGCCTTCGTTCCGGCGATCACCGTCTGCTTCGGGTCGTTGAAGTTGGCGGCCTGCACGACTTCGCCGGTCTCCTTCGCTGCCGCGACGCAACCGGCGCGCACCGCGTCGGCGTCGAGGCCGAGGATCGCCGCCATCGCACCGGCGCCGACGGCGACCGCTTCCTGCATCGCCTGGGCGCGAAAGCGCACCAGTGGCAAGGCATCGGCGAGACTCAGCACGCCGGCGACGACGAGTGCCGTGTACTCGCCGAGCGAATGGCCGGCCACGACGGCGGGGGCGCTGTGCGTCTCGGCGAGCCAGGCTCGGTAGCAGGCGACGCCCGCGACGAGCATCACGGGCTGCGTGTTCGTCGTCAGGTCGAGCTGCTCCTTCGGCCCTTCGCGGATGAGGCGGCCGAGGTCTTCGCCGAGCGCAGCGGAGGCTTCGTCGAGCGTCTGCCGGACGGCCGCGTGGTCGCCCCAGGCGTCGAGCATGCCGACCGACTGCGACCCCTGGCCGGGGAAGACGAAGGCAAAAGCTTTCATCTCGATCTAGAAGTCGAGCAGGGCCGCGCCCCAGGTGAAGCCGCCGCCGACGCCTTCGAGCATCACCGTATCACCGGCCTTGATCGTGCCAGCACGCACCGCATCGTCGAGCGCCAGAGGGATCGACGCCGCCGAGGTGTTGCCGTGCCGATCGACGGTCACGATCAGCTTGTCGGGCGCGAGCTTCAGCTTCCTCGCCGAGCTGTGCATGATGCGGATGTTGGCCTGGTGCGGGACCAGCCAGTCGATGTCGGCCTCGCTCCGCCCGGCCTTCGCGAGCACCGCGCGGGCGACGCTGTCGAGCACCGAGACGGCGAGCTTGAAGACCGCCGGGCCGTCCATCTTCAGCAGCGGATCGCCGAGCACCTTGCCGCCGGCGACCGTTCCGGGAACGCACAGGATGCCGACATGGCGACCGTCGGCGTGCAGCTCGGTCGCGAGCAGGCCCGGCGTCTCGCTCGCCTCGAGAACGACCGCGCCGGCGCCGTCGCCGAACAGCACGCAGGTCGTGCGGTCCTTGAAATCGAGGATGCGCGAGAAGACTTCGGAGCCGATGACGAGCGCCTTCGTCGCCGCGCCGGTCTTGATCATCGAATCGGCGACCGAGAGGGCATAGACGAAGCCCGAGCAGACGGCCTGCAGGTCGAACGCGGCGCAGCCGTGCACGCCCAGCTTCGCCTGGACCATGCAGGCGGCCGAGGGAAAGACCATGTCGGGCGTCGAGGTCGCGACGATGATGAGATCGATCGCCTGCGGATCGCAATCGGCGGCGGCCAGCGCCCGCCGGGCTGCCTCGAAGCCCAGGTCGCTGCAGGTCACGCCGGCGGCGGCGAAATGGCGAAACCGGATGCCGGTGCGCTCGACGATCCACGCGTCGGAAGTCTCGATGCCGTCGGCCGCGAGCTGCGCCGCGAGCGCGTCGTTGCTGACGCGGTTCGGCGGCAGGAAGCTGCCCGTGCCGGTGATCCGCGAGTAGCGCGGCAAGGCCGACGACGAGGCGCCGACGCCGGCGGTTCCGGCCGGGCTCATGCCGATTGCGCCGCCACGAAGGCGGGTGCGTCGGCCGCTGCCTCGGCCGCGACGGGCATGGCGGCCAGCGTCGCGCGGATGCGATGCTGGACGCGGTCGAGCAGGCCGTTCTTCACCGCGTCGTGGGCCCGGTTCAGCGCCTGCTCGAAGGCGAAGGCGTCGGCCGAGCCGTGGCTCTTGAAGACCAGGCCGCGCAGGCCGAGCAGCGCCGCGCCGTTGTAGCGACGAGGGTCGACGCGCGCGCGCAACCGCTTGAGCACGGGAAGGACGGCGATCGCCGCGAGCTTGGTCAGAACGTTGCGCTCGAATTCCTGCTTCGCGAAGATCGTCAGCATCGAGGTCAGTCCCTCGGCCGTCTTCAACGCCACGTTGCCGACGAAGCCGTCGCAGACGACGATGTCGCAGGTGCCCCTGAAGATGTCGTTGCCTTCGACGTTGCCCTGGAAGTTGACGAGGCCGGCGGCGGCGGCGGCGCGCAGCAGCTCGCCGGCACGCTTGATCGTCTCGCCGCCCTTGATCGCCTCTTCGCCGATGTTGAGCAGCCCGACGCTCGGGTCGGCCTTGCCCTCGACGGCGGCGACCAGCGCGCTGCCCATGACGGCGAACTCGAGCAGGTGCTCGGCCGAGCAATCGACGTTGGCGCCGAGGTCGAGAACGGTCGTGAAGCCGTCGCGCTCGTTCGGCATGACGGTGGCGATCGCCGGGCGGTCGATGCCGTCGATCGTCTTCAGCACGTAGCGCGAGACGGCCATCAGCGCGCCGGTGTTGCCGGCCGAGATGCAGGCCTGGGCGAGCGACGGGCGGTCGGCCAGCGGCTTGACCTGGCTGACCGCGACGCGCAGCGACGAATCCTTCTTGCGGCGCAGCGCCACTTCGATCGAATCGCTCATCTCGACGACTTCGCTGGCGGCGACTTGCGTGCAACGCGCCCAGCCTTCGGCCGCAGCGAGCGCCTCGGCGCGGCCGACGAGGACCAGCTCGGCCTCGGGGTGCGCGGCGAGAAAGGCGCGGCAAGCCGGCAGGATGACCGACGGACCGTGGTCGCCGCCCATGCAATCGACGGCGAGACGGATCGGGGGGGCGGAAGGAGCCGCCATGGACAAGCGCGCGATCGGTGAGGCCCTCGAGGCGGGCGGCTCCACGCGATGGGGCGGAATCAGGCGTCCGCTTTGGTCTTGAGCACCTTGCGACCGCGGTAGTAGCCGGTCGGGCTCAGGTGGTGGCGCAGATGCGTCTCGCCGGTGGTCGGCTCGATCGCCATGCCGGGCTTGACGAGCGCGTTGTGGGCGCGATGCATGCCGCGCTTCGACGGCGATTTCTTGTTTTGCTGGACGGCCATGTGATTCTCCTGGGCCCGGACGATCGCGGGCGGCGCGGCCGCGCCCGAGACTGCTGGCGACCGCGAAAAGCCTGCAATTGTAGCAGCGGTGTCTGCCGCGGCGGCGCTACGGGAGGCACCGTCAGCTGCGTGGCGCGCTGCGTTTCCTGAGCGCGGCCAGACCCGCGAAGGGCAGGACCTTCGCTGCCTCTTCGTCTTCGTCCAGAAGCGCCAGGGGCAGCGGCTCGGGACAGACATCGTGACGCGGGATCAGGGGCAGGCTGAGCAGCAACTCGTCCTCGATCAGGGCGCGCAGGTCGAACGCCGGCTGCAGGGCGAGCACGTCGTCGTCGGCTTCGAGGTCGAGCGCGGCGGCGGTGTCTTCGCCTTCGACGAAGAAGAAGCGTCGATCGACGTGCAGCGGCACCTCGACCGGCTGCAGGCAGCGCTGGCACTGCATCGACAGCGCGGCGTCGGCGGCGACGACGAGCGCATCCGACGCGCCTGCGCCGTCGAGCCTGGCACGCGCGCCGAGGACATGCCAGGCGATCGGGGGGGCGTCGCCGATCGAGCCAGGCTCGACCGCCGAGGCGAGGCGCGCGAGATCGCCGAGCGCCCATTCGCCGTCCAGCGTCGCGCCTTCGGCGGCGAAGCTGCGTACGTCGAGCCGCCGTGGATCGATTCGTCGCCCGCTCGCCATCGATCGAGTGTACGGTGGGGCCGGGTCGCTCGCGAGTGGCGATGGGACAATGAGGCGATGGCGACCCGGCGTCTCGTCCTCGCTTCGACCTCGCGCTATCGGCGCGAGCTGCTCGAGCGGCTGCGCCTTCCCTTCGCCGTCCGCAGCCCCGAGGTCGACGAAGCGCCGCGCGCCGGCGAAGCGCCGCGCGAGACGGCGCTGCGCCTGGCGATCGCCAAGGCCGAATCGGTGGCGGCGGC